>NZ_JAALED010000320.1:0-6892 GCF_014145155.1 Dietzia sp. B19
GTGATGTCCGGCTGGGTGTGATGTCCAGGGAGGTCGCCGCCTGCGCATCGACAGACCGGAGTCCGGCACGGGATGATCGACCCATGGGTAACGCAACGAGACCGTCACCGTCGGCCGGGCCGGGGTTCACCACGATCCGGTCGGACCCGTCATGAGCGCCCTCACGGTGCTCGCCCTCGCGGTGGGATTCGTCCTCCTCATCGGCGGCGGCGAAGTGCTGGTGCGAGGCGCCGGCGGTCTGGCCGCGACCCTCGGAATCTCCCCGCTGGTGGTGGGACTCACCGTCGTCGCCTTCGCGACCTCCGCGCCGGAGTTCGCGGTGAGCGTCGACGCCGCGCTGAGCGGGTACCCGGGGTTGGCCGTCGGCAACGTGGTGGGCAGCAACATCGCGAACATCCTGCTCATCCTGGGCCTCACAGCGATCGTCGCCCCGCTGGTGGCGACGTCCCGGATCGTGCGCGTCGACATCCCCATCATGGTGCTGTTCTCGGTGGTCGCGCTGCTGGTGGCACTCGACGGCACGATCAGCTTCCTCGACGGTCTGCTCTTGTTCGCCGGCCTCGTGGCGTATGTGGTGGCGACGATCGTCATCTCGCGCAAGCAGGATGGAGGCCGGGCCGCCGCGGCATCGGAGGACCCGGTCGGTGACGGCGCCGGTGGTGGCGCCGCACGTGATGCCGCCGCGGGCGATGACGCCGCAGGTGATGCCGCCGCGGGTGATGACCCCGCAGGTGGCGCCAGCGCCGGCGAGACGCGGTCGTCCGGCGTCGCGTCGTCACACCCGGTTCTGGTCAGCAGCGCCTTCGTGATCGTCGGAGTGGCCCTGCTGGTGGTCGGCGCGCGACTACTCGTCGCGGCGGCGAGTGATCTCGCATCGGCATGGGGAATGAGTGACCTGGTCATCGGTCTCACGGTGGTGGCGGTCGGGACGTCGCTGCCGGAGCTCGCCACGAGCGTGGTGGCGGCGATCCGCGGCGAACGGGACCTGGCCATCGGCAACATCGTCGGTAGCAACATGTTCAACATCGGTGCCGTTCTCGGGATGACCTCGCTCATCACGCCCATCGACGTCGCCCCCGGGGCCGTCCGCTTCGACCTGCCGATCATGCTCGCCGTCTCGCTGGCCCTGCTCCCGATCGCCTTCACCGGTATGGCGATCAAGCGGTGGGAGGGACTGCTCTTCACCGGCTTCTACGCCGCGTACGTCGTCTATGTGGTGCTGCAGGCGGCCGACCACGACGCGTTGGATCCGTTCAGCGCCGCCATGCTCTGGTTCGTCATCCCCATCACCGCGTTGTGGCTGATCGGGCTGGCCACCTACGAACTCGGTCTGTTGCGGGGACGCAGACAGGCGCGGGCGCGACCGGTCCCCGCCCACGACGGCGCAACGGATACGGGGACCGGTGGCCCAGGGTGACCCCCCGTAGCGCGGCCGGGGACGACGGTCCTCGACGCGAGGTCCGTGCGCCCGCCGTGGTCGCCCGTCCCGATCAGACCTCCCGCACCATCGCTCGGCCCGCCTTCATCCCGGAGAAGATGCAGCCGCCGAGGAACGTGCCCTCCAGCGAGTTGTACCCGTGGACCCCCCCGCCGCCGAACCCGGCGACCTCGCCCGCCGCGTACAGGCCCGGGAAGGGCTGACCATCGGGGGTCAGGCACTGCGAGTCGAGCGTCGTCTCGACTCCACCGAGAGTCTTCCGGGTCATGAGGTGCACCTTGACCGCGATGAGCGGCCCGCCGGATCCGGCGGCGGAGCCCTTGCCCGGGCCGGAGTCGGCGAGCAGCCGGTGTGGTTTGGCCATGCGGGTGAGCTTGTCGGTCAGGACCCGCCGGGCGTTGTGGATGGCCTGCACCTGCGCATCCTTGGCGAACGGATTGTCCATCTGCCCGTCCATGGCCAGTACGAACTCGCGGACGCGTTCGAGGTCCAGCGCCGGCTCGCCCTCACGCAGCAGCGTGTTCATGCCGGCGACCATCTCTTCCAGCGTGTCCGCGACCACCCAGTCGACGCCCTTCTCGGCGAAGTCGGCGATCGACGGCGGCAGTCCCTTCCCCGCCTTGGACGCGAACTTCTTCACGCTCTTGTCGGTGAGCTCCGGGTTCTGTTCGGAACCGGAGAGGATGAACTCCTTGCCGGCGATGGCGGAGTCGAGGATGAACCAGGAGTAGTCCTGACCGGTGCGGCGGATGGCCTCGATGGATGCCGTGGTGTGGAATCCGGGGAACAGCGGCACCGGCATCCGGTCACCATTCGCGTCCAGCCAGAGCGTGGACGGCCCCGGGATGATCCGGATGGCGTGTGCGGGCCAGACGGGCGCGAAATTGGCCACGCCCTCGGTGTAGTGCCACATCCGGTCCCGGTTGATGAGGTTCGCCCCGGCCGCCCCGGAGATTTCCAACATCCGCCCGTCGACGTGCTCGGGCACGCCCACGATCAGGTGCTCGGGCGCCGCACCCAGTGTGTCGGTGGGCCAGTACTGCCGGACCAGGTCGGGATTGCCGCCGATGCCTCCGGAGGCGATCAACACGGCGCTCGCCCGGAACTCGAACGTGCCCGTCTCCTCGCGGGGCGAGGCGACACCACGGTCGAGGTCGCACGGTACGAGGGTCGCCCCCCGCACCCCTGCTGCGCGGCCGTCGTCGATCACGATCTCGTCCACCCGGTGGCGAACGGCGAAGCGCACCAGGCCGGCGCGGGCGGCGTCGCGGACGGGTTCCTCGAAGACCCGCACCACCTCGGGCCCGGTCCCCCAGGTCACGTGGAATCGCGGAACGGAGTTGCCGTGGCCGTCCACGTCGCCACCGCCCCGCTCGGCCCAGCCCACGGTGGGGATGATTCGCAGGCCCAGGTCGTGCAGATACCGCCGCTTCTCCCCCGCCGCGAACTCGACGTACGCGCGCGCCCACTCGCGCGGCCAGTGGTCCTCGGGTCGGTCGAACCCGGCGGAACCCAACCAGTCACGCCACGCGAGTTCCAGCGAGTCCTTGATGCCGATCCGGCGTTGTTCGGGGGTGTCCACCAGGAACAATCCGCCGAGAGACCAGAACGCCTGCCCGCCCAGGTTCTTCTCGTTCTCCTGGTCCACGACCAGTACCTTCTTGCCGGCGCGGGTGGCCTCGTGGGTGGCGACGAGCCCTGCGAGCCCGTGCCCCACCACGATCAGATCGGGTACGAACCCGGGCTCCGGGGCGGGCAGCGGCCCGGCGTTGGCGGCCCGGGACACCGACGGCGGTTGGTAGGCCGGATATGTGGGGTGAACGGGCCGGGCATCACCGGCGGTGCGGGCAGAACGGGACGCGGAATTGGTCATGGGTTCAGTGTGCCCGGTCACTCCAAGAGGTGGCGCAGGTACCGCTCCGGAGCATCGAGATAGCGCCGATGTTGGTCCACCATCGTCAGGTCCTGCCACCGGCTGCGCTGCATCCCCTCGTCGGACAGCTCGTAGACCGCTGCACCCGGTACCGAGGCCAGGATCGGTGAGTGGGTGGCCATGAGCACCTGCGCGCCGCGACGATCGGCCAGCTCGAGCAGCAGCGCGACCAGCCTGAGCTGGGCATCGAAAGACAGCCCCGCCTCGGGCTCGTCCAACACGAACAACCCGCCGCCCGAGAACCGTGAGGTGGAGACGAGGTCCCAGAACGCCTCCCCGTGGCTGCGCGAGTGGAAATCCTGCTCGGGCCCGGACGACTGCAGGTAGCTGAACATGCCGTGCATCGTCTCGGCGCGCACGAAGTAGCCCCACTTCGACGCGGCGCCGCCGCGGACCAGCCGCAGGGCGTCGTGCAGCGGCGACTCCGACTCCCACGTGACGTCCCGGCCGTTGACCGAGCCTCCCTCGGCACCCAGCCCGTACGCCATGGCCACAGCTTCGACGAGCGTGGACTTGCCCGCACCGTTCTCCCCCACCAGGATCGTCAGGTCCTCGAGTTCGAGCCCTCCGCGCATCAGGTCGGCCACCGCGGGGATCGAGTACGGCCACACATCCTGATCCGCGACCGCGTCCGGATCGACCGTCACCCGCACGAGCGGCCGCGGGTCCAGCACACCGTGTCGGTTCACGCGGCCACGGTACCGTGGCCGTCATGCGGATCCACCAGATCAACTGCGGGACGCTCCTCGGTCTGGTCCCGTGCCGGGTGCTGCTGGTCGAGGCCCCGGACCACCTCGTGCTGGTCGACACCGGTCTCGGCCTCCGCGACGTCGCCGATCCGTCCGGCCGTCTGGGTCCGATGCGACACGCGCTGCGCGCACGCCTGGACCCGGCGGAAACCGCTCACCGGCGCATCGAGGCGATGGGTCTCGACCCTCGCGACGTGCGACACATCGTGATCACCCACCTGGACGCCGACCACATCGGCGGACTCGCCGACTTCCCCGGGGCGCAGGTGCACGTGTCCGCCGAGGCGCTCACGTGGGCGGTGCGCACCCCCCGCTGGGTCGAACGCCGCAGGTACCGCCGCGCGCAGTGGGCGCACGGCCCCGACTTCGCCGAATACGTCTACGGGACCGATAGGTGGGAGGGGTTCCGGGTGCGCCCCCTCGACCACGTGGCCGAGGGGATGGTGTTGGTGGACCTTCCCGGTCACACCGTCGGGCACGCCGGTGTCCTGGTCCCGGGCGGCGGGGGCGGAGAGTCCGACGACGACAACGACATCCTGCACGCCGGCGACGCCTTCTACTCGCGTGGCCAGATCGGCCCGGCGGCCGCGAACGCCAGGCTCATCGGGATCCCGGAGCGCCTCATGGCGTTGCAACCGGCGGCGGTCGAGCTGACCCACGCCCGCCTCGCGGCGTTGGCCGCGCGCCGACGGGACGACCTGTCCGTGGTGTGCGCGCATGATCCCTCCGGGCCGGGGGGCATCGGCACATGAGGATCCGGGAGACCGCCTGGACGCCCGCAGAGCGCACCGACCCGGACCCGGATCTTCCCGAGCGGGCGCAGGCGCTGGCCGAGCTGATGCGGGGACGCCGGGCGACTGTCCTGACCGGTGCGGGGATCTCCACCCCCTCCGGCATCCCCGACTACCGGGGCCCCGACTCCCCCGCCCGCACCCCGATGACGTTCCAGCAGTTCGTGGGCGATCCCGCGTTCCGCCGCCACTATTGGGCCCGCAACCACCTGGGGTGGCGCCACATGGAGTCGGCTCGGCCCAACGCCGCGCATCTGCTGCTGGCCGACTGGGAGCACCGCGGCCTCGTCGCCGGGATCATCACCCAGAACGTGGACCTGCTGCATCTCAAGGCCGGTAGCCGCACCATCGTGGACCTGCACGGCAGCTATGCGGTGGTGGTCTGCCTGGGATGCGGGACGCGGCAGAGCAGATGGGCGTTGCACGAGGACCTGGAACTCCTCAACCCCGGGTTCGCCGAGCGGGTGACCACGCGCGGGGCCATCGAGGTCGCACCGGACGCCGACGCCGTCCTGGACGACACCGCCGGGTTCCGGATGGTGGACTGCCGCCGCTGCTCCGGGGTGCTCAAGCCCGACATCGTCTACTTCGGCGAGAACGTCCCCGCGCATCGCGTGCACGCGGCCAACGCCCTGGTGGACGAGTCAGACCTCGTCGTCGTCGTCGGCTCCTCCCTGACGGTGAGGTCGGGCTACCGGTTCGTGAGGCGCGCCGCCACCACCGACACCCCGGTGGCCGTGGTCAACCGTGGCCACACCCGGGCGCACGCCGACGCTCTGCTCGCGGTGGACGGTGACTGCGTCGAAGTGCTCACCCGCGTGGAGCGCGCGCTGTGACCGGGCGGCGCGCTGCCATTACGTGATCGGCGTGCGTGATCGGGCTGGTCATCGGCATGCGTGATCCGGCCGGGTGACGGCATGCCCGAACGGGCTGCGTGATCCACGGGAACGGCGCAGGCGCAAAATGAGGGCATGAGCACAGATCTGACACCCGATGCCGTACTGGACCGACTCCTCTCGGGCAACCGCCGCTACGTTGACGGCGCCGGGCTCCACAGGCACCAGGACCCCGCCCGCCGCGCCGAGCTCGCCGGCGAGCAGCACCCCTTCGGCATGGTCTTCGGCTGCGCCGACTCGCGGGTGCCCGCCGAGGTGGTCTTCGACCAGGGACTGGGCGACCTGTTCGTCATCCGCAACGCCGGCCACATCGTGGACCCGTCCGTCCTGGGCTCGATCGAGTTCGGCGTGGACGTGCTCGGCATCCCTCTCACGTTGGTGCTCGGGCACACCTCGTGCGGCGCCGTCGGCGCGACGATCACCGCGATCGATACGCACTCCACCCCGTCCGGCTACCTGCGCGACGTGGTGGAGCGGATCTCCCCGGCCGTGTTCGAGGCCCGTCGCGACCCCTCCGCGGGGTACGACGACGTGGTGATCGAGAACGTGCGTCAGACCGTCACCGCGATCCGGGAGAAGTCCACGGCCGTCAACCGTGCGATCACGGAGGGCCGGACCGCGATCGTGGGCGCCCTCTACAACCTCGCCGAGGGCACGGTCACCCCGGTCCACACCGAGGGCCGGGTCACTCTCTAGGACCGCGTCCCGGCCGCTGCGCGGGGGCGCGCCGGGAACGTCAGGGACCCGACTCGTCGACGACGTCGGGGGCCCGAGTCGTCTACAGGGCCACCAGGTCATCGGCGTGCACGAGCGGCCGCCCCTGACCGGTGGTACCCACGCCCGAGGCGCGGTCGGCCAACCTCGAGCGCACCTCGATCGAGTCGTATTGCGCGATCCCACGGGCGACGGTCGCGCCGGCCTGGTCACGCATCTCGATCACGTCGCCGAAGTGGAACAGCCCGTCGACGCCGGTCACCCCCGCCAGGAGCAGCGACCGCCGGGAGCCGGTGACGGCACGCACCGCGCCGTCGTCCAGGATCACCGCACCCCGCGCGTCGGCGGCGTGGCGGACCCAGAACCGCCGC
>NZ_JAALED010000321.1:0-15465 GCF_014145155.1 Dietzia sp. B19
TGGCCGAGTCCTGGGATCGTGTCGGTCTGGTCGCGGGCGACCCGTCCGCACAGGTCGGGACGGTCGTGGTGGCCGTCGACGCCACCGACGCGGTGGTCGACCACGCGCTCGCCCTGGGTGCCGATCTGCTCCTGGTCCACCACCCGCCCCTGCTGCGGGGGGTGCACTCGATCGCCGCCGACACCCCCAAGGGCCGCCTGCTGCACCGTCTGGTCCTGGGCGGCTGCGCCCTGTACGCCGCCCACACCAACGCCGACTCCGCGCGGCCCGGCGTCAACGACGCGCTCGCCGAGACGCTGGGTCTGAGCCCCGGCAGGCCGCTCGTCCCGACCGGTGACGGCACCGTCGACAGATGGGTGGTGACGGTTCCCGACGACGACGTCGAGGACCTCCTCCACGCGGCCTTCGCCGCCGGGGCCGGTCGGATGAGCGGGTACACCGAGTGCTCGTTCTCCGTGCCGGGCACCGGTCGCTTCCGCCCCGGCGACGGTACGGACCCGACGATCGGCGTGATCGGCGAGCCGGAGCGGGTCTCCGAGACGCGGGTCGAGTTCGTGGCGCCACCCGAACTGAGATCCGAGGTCCGCCGGGCGGTCACGGCCGCGCACCCGTACGAGGTCCCCGCCATGGACGTGCTGATCAACCACGCGGGGCCCGGCCCGGGCCCCGAGGACACCGGTCTCGGTCGCGTCTGCGACCTGGCGGAGCCGGTGTCGCTCGCGGAGTTCACCGCTCTCGTCGGTGCCCGGCTGCCGCGGACACGGTGGGGGGTCCGTGCCGCCGGTGACCCGCACACGGAGATCAGGAGGGTCGCGCTGTGCGGGGGTTCGGGCGATTCCCTGCTGGGTGCGGCACGGGCCGCGGGGGCGGATGTGTACCTCACCGGCGACCTGCGTCACCACGTGGTCGACGAACACCTCAGGGAGGGCGGACCGGCCCTGGTGGACGCCGCGCACTGGGCGCTCGAGTTCCCGTGGTGTGCGCAGGCCGCGGCCCTGGTGGAGGAGGGGGTCGGGGTGGCGGCGACGGTGTGCGACCTGCGCACCGACCCGTGGACGGTGGCGTCGGGGGCAGAGGGCGACGGGCGGTAGTCTTGGCCCTCATGAAGGCCGATCCCACCGTCCAGCGTCGACTCGTCGACATCGCCGAGCTCGACCTGCGCCTGGGCTCCCTCGCGCACCGGCGGAGATCACTCCCGGAACAGGGTGTCCTGGACACGCTCGAGGCCGAGCGGCGTGCGGCCGTGGAGTCCGCGGCGCGGGCCCGGATCCACGTGGAGGATCTGGACCGGGCGATCGCCAAGCTGAGCTCGGATCTCGACGCCGTGCGCAGGCGCCGCGCGAACGACGCCGACCTGCTGGCGGCCGGGGGGTTGTCCGACCGGCAGTCCACCGAGCTCGAGTACGAGCTCGGGTCGCTCCACCGCCGCGAGGAGAATCTCGTGGCCGAGCTCTCCGAACTGACCGAGCGCCACGAGGCCGTGGTCGCCGACGTCCGCCACTCCGGGGCGATCATCACCGACCTCGACGCCCGGCTGGGCATGGCCACCACCGTCCGCGACACCGCCCTCGCCGAGCTCGAGGACTCCGTGACCGCCACGACCGCCGAACGGGCCCGCCAGGCCGAGGACCTGCCCCCCGATCTCCTCGACCTCTATTCCCGTAGTGCCGCGGAGGCGGGCGTGGGAGCGGCGATCCTCAACGGCGGCCGGTGCTCGGCGTGCGCGATGGATCTCGACCGCACCACGGTGTCCGCGTTCCGGACCGCTCCCGCCGACGAGGTCCTGACCTGCCCGGAGTGCGGCGTGATCGTGGTCCGCACGGACAACTCGTGAGCGGCGGTCCGGGCTGGACGGGGGCCGCCGGTAGGCCCACCCGGATCGTGCTCGCCCGCCACGGCCAGACCCCGCTCTCGGTGGACCGTCGCTATTCCGGCCAGGGCGACCCCGACCTCACCGACCTGGGGGTCGTGCAGGCCGAACGGACCGCCGACCGCCTGGCGCGAATCCCGGAGCTGTCCGCCGTGGTCTCGTCCCCCCTGCGCAGGTGTCTGGGCACGGCCGAGCGCGCCGCCGAGGCGGCGGGGGTCCCACTGGTGGTCGCGGACGACCTCATCGAGACCGACTTCGGGCAGTGGGAGGGCCTGACCTTCTCCGAGGCCGCCGAGCAGGACCCCGAACTGCACGCACGCTGGATGTCGGACACCGCCGTGCCTCCACCCGGGGGCGAGAGCTTCGCCGTGGTCCGCGCCCGGGTCGAACGGGGCCTGCGCCGGATCGTCGAGGAGAGCCCGGGCGGCGTGGTGGCGGTGGTCAGCCACGTCACCCCCATCAAGATGGCGATCCGCGCCGCTCTGGATGCCGGCGACGAGCTCCTCTTCCGGCTCCACCTGGATCTGGCCTCGGTGTCGGACGTGCGCTTCTACCCGGACGGGCCGACGTCGGTGCACCTGGTGAACGACACCTCGCACCTGGACTAGACTCCCCAGGGCGAACGAGTCGGCCGGACGGCCGCGGGCGGGGGAACCGGCGCCATCAGGCGGCAGGGCCCCGGTCCGAGGAAAGTCCGGACTCCACAGAGCAGGGTGGTTGTTAACGGCAACCCGGGGTGACCCGCGGGATGAGTGCCACAGAAAACAGACCGCCGCGCCTGCGGGCGCGGTAAGGGTGAAACGGTGCGGTAAGAGCGCACCAGCGCCCCGGGCGACCGGGGCGGCTAGGTAAACCCCACCCGGAGCAAGGTCGAAGGCCGCACCGCCCGCGGTGCGGCTGCGCGGATGGAGTGCAGCGATGCACGGAAGGGCTGCTCGCCCGAGTCCGCGGGTGGACCGCTCGAGGTACCCGGTGACGGTGTGCCCAGATGGATGGTCGTCGCCCTCCGTACGCGGAGGGCACAGGATCCGGCTTACAGGCCGGCTCGTTCGCCCCGGCCCCTCCCCGCGGCCGTCCACGTGACGCCTGTTCGGGGCTGCTGATCGCCTGCGGCCGTGGAGGCCAGCGCGGATATCATTCCGACCATGCCCGCGCCCGCACGCCCGATTAAGCTCCCCGCGCGGTCGGCCGTGCTCAGTGCCCTTCTCGGTGCGCACCCCGCGGAGTCGACGGCGGCGGGCATCGTCGACGTGGCCGTGCGGCTCGGGTTCCAGGAATCGGCCGTGCGCGTCGCCCTGACCAGGATGGTCGCCTCGGGTGACCTCGAGCGGGACCGGGGGGTGTACCGACTCTCGCCCCGTCTCATCTCGAGGCAGGAGCGGCAGGATGCGGCGATCTCGCCCTCCCTGAAGCCCTGGGACCGTCAGTGGTCGATGCAGGTCGTCACGGTCCCGGCCGACGCGGCGACACGTCTGGCGACCCGATCCGAACTGACCGGGCTCCGGTACGCGGAGCTGCGCGAGGGGGTGTGGCTCCGGCCCGCCAACCTCGACGTCGTCCGTTCTGATGCATTGACGGCCAGGTCGGAGGAGTTCTCCTGTGTCCCCGCCGGCGACGTCGACGCCCTGACCTCACGCCTGTTCGACCCCGCGGGATGGGCACGCGACGGAGCGGCCCTTCTCGCCGCCGCAGAGCGCGCCGATGAGATGTCCACGCGTTTCGAGGTGGCGGCCGCGACGGTCAGGCACATCCTGCACGACCCGCTCCTCCCCGCGGAGCTGCTGCCCGCCGACTGGCCCGGTGAGCGTCTCCGCGAGTCCTATCAGCGATTCCGTACCGATTTCGGCCGCTTCGCGAACGGCGTCCTGGGCGCGGGCACCTGACCGTGCGGGATGCGGTCCGGTCCGGGCGGATCGATGACTATTACACTCTAGATCTGACCGCAGGAGTTATGTAATACTCCGTCCATGGTGACGCACACGGTGACAAACCAGGTCCCGCCCCTGGTGGGGTACGACGCTGCCGAGCAGCCGGTGATCCTGGAGGCGCTCTCCCGGGCCGGGGCGGGACACGCTGTGGACGAGCTGCACGAGGTCGGACGACTCGCCGGGTCCGCCGACGCCCTCGAGTGGGGCGACCGTGCGGAGGCCAACCCGCCGATCCTCCGGACGCACGATCGGTACGGGAACCGGATCGACGAGGTCGACTACGATCCGGCCTACCACGAGCTGATGCGTCGCGCCGTCGGGTTCGGTCTGCACGGCGCCCCGTGGGTGGACCCCAGGCCCAACCCCCATCTGGTGCGCGCGGCCAAGTCGAGTGTGTGGGGGCAGACGGACGCGGGTCACGGGTGTCCGATCTCGATGACCTACGCGGTGGTGCCGGCCCTACGCCGCGCTCCCGACCTCGCCGCGATGTTCGAACCGCTGCTGACGAGCGCCCACTACGACCCGGTTCTGGCCCCGCCGGCCACCAAGCGGGGTCTGACGGCGGGTATGTCGATGACCGAGAAGCAGGGCGGGTCGGACGTCCGCGCCAACACCACCCACGCGACCCGGAACTCCGACGGGACGTACTCGATCACCGGGCACAAGTGGTTCACCTCCGCACCGATGTCCGATCTCTTCCTGGTCCTCGCGCAGGCACCGGGTGGGCTCACGTGTTTCTGCGTCCCGCGGGTCCTGCCCGACGGCTCGCGCAACCCCTTCCTCCTGCAGCGTCTCAAGGACAAGCTCGGCAACCGGTCGAATGCCAGCAGCGAGGTCGAGTACGACCAGACGACCGGCTGGATCGTCGGCGACGAGGGCCGGGGCGTCGCGACGATCATCGAGATGGTCAACATGACCCGACTCGACTGCACACTCGGTACCGCCACCGGAATGCGGGTCGGGGTCGCGAACGCCGTCCACCACGCGATGCACCGCCGGGCCTTCGGGGCGGCCCTCATCGACCAGCCGCTGATGCGCAACGTGCTGGCCGACCTCGCGGTGGAGGCCGAGGCGTCGACGACGGTCGCGCTCTGGCTCGCCGAACTCACCGACCTGGCCGACGCGGGAGACCGGGAGGCCGACGCCCTCCGACGGATCGGCCTCGCCGTCAGCAAGTACCACGTGTGCAAGCGCGGGCCGATCCACGCGGCGGAGGCCCTGGAGTGTCTGGGCGGCAACGGGTACGTGGAGGACTCCCGGATGCCGAGGCTCTACCGGGAGGCTCCACTTCTGTCGGTCTGGGAGGGCTCGGGCAACGTCGCGGCTCTGGACGTGCTGCGGGCCATGGCGAAGCAGCCGGAGACGGTCGAGACCTTCCTCGACACGGTCTCGTCCGTGCGCGGTGCGGACTCCCGACTCGACGGCGCCGTCGATCGCCTGGGCGGGACGTTGACCGCCGTCGCCGCCGGGCGGCCCGAGGAGGCGCAGTACGTCGCGCGCCGGGTGGTCGGGGACATGGCGATGATCCTGCAGGGCTACCTGCTGCTCCGCCACGGCCACCCGGCGGTCGCAGACGCCTTCCTCGTCAGCAGGCTGGGGGCCGATCGCGGGGATGTCCTCGGCACGCTGCCGACCGGCGTGGACACCTCCGCGATTCTCGACCGCGTCACCCCGAAGGTCGGGTGAGGGCCGTGGAGAACGTCCCGGGCGTGACGGTCTCGATTCAGGGTCCGGTGACCGTGATCGGTATCGACCGACCGGACGTCCGCAACGCCGTCGACAGGCCCACCGCGCAGGCGCTCGCCGACGCGTTCCGGGCCTTCGACGCGGACCCCGGCTCCTCCGTGGCCGTGCTGCACGGCGAGAACGGGACCTTCTGCGCAGGTGCCGACCTCAAGGCGATCGCGGGCGACGCGGGGAACCGGGTGGCCGCGGACGGGGACGGTCCCATGGGGCCGACGAGGCTCCGACTGGGCAAACCGTTCATCGCTGCCCTGTCGGGCCACGCGGTGGCCGGCGGCCTCGAACTCGCCCTGTGGGCCGATCTGCGGGTCGCGGAGGAGAGCGCGGTGCTGGGCGTCTTCTGCCGCCGCTGGGGAGTGCCGCTCATCGATGGCGGGACCGTCCGCCTGCCGCGACTGATCGGCACGAGCCGCGCGATGGACCTCGTGCTCACCGGCCGCCCGGTGAGTGCTTCAGAGGCCTTGGACATCGGTCTGGTGAACCGGGTGGTGGCCGACGGCACGGCGTTGACGGCAGCCATCGACCTGGCCACCGAGATCTCGCGGTTCCCCCAGGAGTGCATGCGACGGGACCGGCTGTCGCTGCTGGAACAGGAGGGCCTCGACGAGGAGGCGGCGATCAGGAACGAGTATGACCACGGCCTGATCTCGCTGCAGGCCGGGGCGGTCGCGGGCGCGGCGCGGTTCGCCGACGGAGCCGGGCGTCACGGCTCCTTCGGACAGGCACAGGCCACAGAGGAGACGGGCAGATGAACACCGATTACCGCACCCTGACCTACGAGGTGACCGGGGCGATCGCCCGGATCACCTTCGACCGCCCTGAGCACGGTAACGCCATCACGAGCGACACCCCGGTCGAACTCGCGTCCGCCGTCGAGCGCGCCGACCTCGACCCGGCGGTCCACGTGATCCTCCTGTCCGGGCGAGGGAAGGGGTTCTGTGGCGGCTACGACCTGTCGATCTTCGCCGAGGGGATGGCCCGCGACGCAGGCGACCCATCCGACCCATCCGACGCCTCCGGCGAGGCCGGCGGATCCGTGCTCGATCCGGGCGTCCAGGCCCGCAACCACGACCCGCGCGTCACGTGGGACCCGATGGTCGACTACGCGATGATGAGCAGGTTCAACCGCGGATTCTCCAGCCTCCTGCACGCGAACAAACCCACGGTGGCCAAGTTGCACGGATTCGCCGTGGCGGGCGGCACCGACATCGCGTTGTTCGCCGACCTGATCATTTGCGCCGACGACACCCGGATCGGGTACCCGCCCGCCCGGGTCTGGGGCATCCCGGCGTCCGGGATGTGGGCGCACCGGCTCGGCGACCAACGCGCCAAACGCCTGCTGTTCACCGGCGACCTCATCACGGGGCGGCAGGCGCATGACTGGGGGCTCGCGATCGACGCACCTCCGCCGGAGGAACTGGACGACCGCACCGAGGACCTCGTCGGGCGGATCGCGCGGATGCCGGTCAACCAGCTCGTGATGGCCAAGCTGGCGCTGAACAGTGCCCTGCTGGCCCAGGGGGTGGCTAATTCAGGCATGATCAGCACCGTCTTCGACGGGATCGCCCGCCACACCCCGGAGGGATACGCCTTCCAGGCGAGGGCTGCGGCCGACGGCTTCCGGGAGGCGGTCCGGCGGCGAGACGAGCCGTTCGGTGACGCCAAGCCCCATGCCGGGCCCGGGGACTCGGCGACGACACGCCCGTAACCGGGGAATCCCGGACCCCGCCGCGAGTAGGCTCGGGACACAGGAACGCCGAGCGAACCCGGGAGGTCCGTCGTGACGGAAGAGCAGTGGTATTACGACATCGCCCTGGGCAAGGCGGTCCAGGGGAAGGTGACCAACTGGGACAACCGCATGGGTCCCTACGCCACCCGCGGTGAGGCGGAGGCGGCGCTGGCCAAGGCGAAGTCCCGCAACGAGGCGTGGGACGCCGAGGACGAGAAGGACTGAGACCGGGAGCGCTGAGACCGGCCGGACTCAGCCCCGGGCGCCCCACCGGGAACCCCGTGGGGCGCCCGTCGTGGCCGGGCGGCACTGCTCGCCGCCGCCCTATTTCTTGGTGCTCTTCTTCTTCCGCCGTCGCGCCGCGCGCCGGGACTCCGACAGTTCGCGGTAGGCCGCGGTGACGGTGGCCGCGTCGTTCTCGAACCCGTCGAGCGCGCGCTCGGAGAATCCGCGTTCGTGCTCGTAGAGCACCCCGAAACCGAACGTCGACTCGCCCGCGGACTCCGCCCGCCTCGCGATCCGCCGGATCCACCTCCGGGCGGTCACGCTGTCCTGGACGTCTCCGAGCACCGTGTGCAGTCGCTGGCAGGCGGTGCGTAGCGGGGCGACGGTCAGCCCGTCCGACTCCCGTAGGGCGCCGACGTTGCGCCGCAGGGCCTTGGCGCGCTTGCGGACGACGTGGGTCAGCTCCTCCCGCTGGGCCAGGGTCAACTCGAGCGACTCGAGGTCGCGTTCGGTGCGGGTGCGGGCCTTGGTGAACTTGGCGAACTGCCGGTCCACCCCACGCAGGATCATGTCCTCGGCCTCGCGCCTGCGCTTCTTCGAGGTCGGTCCCGGCACGGACCCGTCAGACGACCCGGCGACCTCGGGCCCGGTGCCGGCGAGCTCGACGAGCAGGTGGAGCCGGTCGAGCAGGTCGAGGTACCGCTCGGAACCCAGTGCGGCCGTCACCCGCGCGCCGGCCCGCCGCTCCTCCGCCCCGAGCTCGACGCGGAGCCGCTGCCTGGTCAGCGTGCTCACCACGTCCTCCGGGTACCCGGCCGCCAGCTCCCCGAGCCGGTGGTCGACCACCTGGATGTCGCGCACCTTGCCCAGGACCGCGGCGAGCACCTTGAGCTCCTCGAGCACCGCGGCCAGGTCGATGTCCGTGTGTCCGGTCTCCGCCTCGAGCTCCTCGGCGAACGAGCTGATCGTGCTGCGGAGACCGCGGACCGCCACCCGCATCTGGTGGACCCCCACCATCGTCACGCGTCGGGCGGCCGGGTCGTGGTCGAGTACCCGGTGGAGGTCCTCGCGCAGGGCGTCCCTCACGGCGGAGACGCCCCTGTCCGGAGGGTCGGGGAGGGGGCCGATGGCGCGGGCGAGTTTGGACGACGACGACGAGGTCGTGGCCCCCGCCGAGGTGCACGCGGTGGCGACGGCGGCGAGATGGTCCCGAGCCCGGGGCTGCGACGGATCGACCAGTTCGACCTCCCACTCCCGCCAGTCCCCGGCGGCGCCTGCGGTTGCGCCCTCGGCGACGAGGGAATCCGTCGTGACGTGGTCGTCACAGAACTCCACGACGGCGGTCCCCTCCCCGTCGCGCAGGAGCACGACGTGCCTCCGGTTGTCCACGCGGGCCACGGGCGCGAGAGGTCGGCGGCGGACCAGTCCCGCCACCGCGGCGACGAACTCGTCGGGGACGTCGTCTCCGTGATCCAGCGGGAGCCGCAGCTCCACCCGTCCCGCCTCGGACGGGAGTTTGAGGTGCCACCCCGCGTCGTCACCGCCGGTGCGGCGTCTGAGCGTGACCTTGTGGCGGGTGAGGGAGAGGTCGGCGGTGTCGTAGTACGTGGCGGAGAGCTCGTGCACCACCGGGTCGTCCGCCACCAGCGGGGCGAATGCTCTCGCGGTGGGGACCGGGGTGTCGGGCCCGACCTCGAACTTGCTCTCGATCTCCACCGTCTCGCTGATCGTCATGGACTGGTTGTATCAGGCCCGGGTGAACACGGCGTCCCCCTCGTCCCGACCGGCCCGCCACTCCCCGGACTTACTTGCGGGTAAGATCCCAGTGGTTCGGATCACATGCTCGTCGTTGGGAGAAGAAGTGGATCAGACGACAACCGTCGACGTCCTCGTCGTGGGGGCCGGTTTCTCCGGTCTCGGGGCGGCCATCAGACTCGCCGAGGACGGAGTCGACGACGTGATCGTGGTCGAGCGGGGTTCCGACGTGGGCGGCACGTGGCGGGACAACTCCTACCCGGGGGCGGCGTGCGATGTGCCCTCCCACCTGTACTCCTACTCTTTCGCCCTCAACCCGGGGTGGTCGCGTGCGTTCTCCCCGCAGGGCGAGATCTACGACTACATCCGCCGCGTCACCCACGACACCGGCGTACGGGAGAAGATCAGGTTCGGCGTGGAGGTCACCGCCGCGCGCTTCGAGGAGACCCGCGGTCGGTGGGCGGTGAGCACGACGGCAGGGGAGTACGACGCGAGGGTCCTGGTCCTGGGGGTCGGCGCGCTGTGCGAACCCCGGCTCCCGGAGATCGACGGGATCGACGACTTCGCCGGCCCCGTCTTCCACACGGCCCGCTGGGACCATTCGGTGCCCCTGGCCGGTCGACGCGTCGCGGTGATCGGTACCGGCGCCTCCGCCGTCCAGGTGGTGCCGTCCATCGCCCCGACCGTGGAGCATCTGGACGTCTATCAGCGCACCGCTCCCTGGGTTCTGCCCCGGATCGACCGGGAGTACCCGGGGTTCGAGAGGGCCCTCTACCGCAGGGTCCCCGGTCTCCAGCGCGCCGTCCGGGCGCTCCAGTACACCAGCCGCGAGTTCCAGGTGGTGGGACTGACCCGGACCCGTGCGGCCCTCGCCCCGATCAAGGCGATCGGGCGCGCGCACCTGGCCCTGTCGGTGCGCGACCCGGGTCTCCGGCGCAAGCTGACCCCGAACTTCGAGATCGGGTGCAAGCGCATCCTGCTGTCCAACACCTGGTACCGCGCGTTGACCCGGCGGAACGTCGACGTGGTGACCACTCCCATCAGCCGGGTGACCGAGGGCGGGATCGTCACCTCGGACGGCGCCGAGCACCCGGCGGACGTGCTGGTGGTGGCCACCGGGTTCCACGTCACGGACTCCCCGTTCTTCGAGCGCGTCCGGGACGCGGCAGGCCGGACCCTCGCGGACAAGTGGGCGAGCGAGGGGATGGAGGCGTACAAGGGCACCACGGTCGCGGGGTACCCCAACCTCTTCGTCCTGATGGGTCCCGCGACGGGTCTCGGTCACTCGTCGATGATCTACATGATCGAGTCCCAGCTGAACTACCTGGTGGACGCGATCCGCAGCATGCGCGACCGCGGTCTGCAGACGGTGGAGGTCCGCGAGGCGGTCCAGAACGCCTACAACCGCGAACTCCGCGAGAACACCGGGGAGACCGTCTGGGTGACCGGCTGCAAGAGCTGGTACCTGGACGCCAAGGGCAACGCCCCGGCCGTGTGGCCCGATTTCACCTTCTGCTACCGCAACCAGACGAGGGAGTTCGACCTGAGCGCCTACCGCCGGACCGCGATCGACGAACCCGCCGCGGTGCCGACCGGGCAGGGGGCACTCCGGTGAGCGCCCCGATCGGAAAGGCGATGGCGGCGCTGGGTGGGCTGACCGCCCGCCGTCCCCGCTGGCGGATGGACGGCAAGGTCGTCGTCATCACCGGTGCCGGTTCCGGCATCGGTCGCGAACTCGCACGTGAGGCGGCGCGCCGGGGAGCCCGGTTGGCGCTGAGCGACGTCGACGTCGACGGACTGGCCGAGACGGTGGGGCTGGTGGAGGCGGAGTCCTCGGTGGAGGTGCACTCCGATCGGCTCGACGTCACGGAGCAGGCCGCCCTCGCGGAGTACGCGGGCCGGGTGGTCGACCAGTTCGGCGTGGTCAACCTCGTCGTCAACAACGCCGGCATCGCGTTCACCGGGTCGGTCGAACAATCCGGGTACAAGGACATCGCCCGGGTGATGGACGTGGACTACTGGGGGGTCGTCCACGGCACGAAGGAGTTCCTGCCGCACCTCATCGCCTCCGGGGACGGGCACATCGTCAACATCTCCAGCATCTTCGCGATCCTCTCGGTGCCCACCCAGAACGCCTACAACGCGGCCAAGGCCGCGGTGCAACAGTTCACCGAGTCCCTGCGGATGGAGATGCTCGCCGCCGGCCACCCGGTGGACGTCACCTGCGTCCACCCCGGGGGCATCAGGACCGCGGTCGCCAGGAGCGCCGGCGCGGCCGAGGGCCTGGACAGCGCGACCTTCGCCACGATCTTCGACGCCAAGTTCGCGCGCACGGAGGCGTCGACGGCCGCGCGGGTGATCCTCGACGGCGTCGAACGGCGCCGAGCGAGGGTGCTGGTGGGCCCGGACGCGTACGTGATCGACGCGCTCGTCCGGTTGTTCCCGTCCGGCTACCAGAAGGGCACGGTGGCCGTCTCCCGCCACTTCGGGGTGATCTGACCCGACCATCCTCGCCGGGGTGGGAGGCGGGTTCAGGGTCGGAAGCGGTCGGTGGCCTCGAGCAGGTGATGTGTGGTGCCCGGTTCGGCCATCGCGTGCCCGGCGTCGGGGACGATGTGCAGCTCGGAGCCCGGCCAGGCCGCGTGCAGTTCCCACGCGCTCGTGACCGGGCAGACCACGTCGTAACGCCCGTGGACGATCACCGCGGGCAGGTGCGAGATCCTGTCCATGCGGTCCAGGATGGCGCGGCCGTCGAGGAACGCGTCGTTGACGAAGTAGTGGTTCTCGATGCGGGCGAAGGCCAGGGCGAACCTGTCGGCCTCGTCGTCGTCCCCGGTCCCGGGACGGGGGAGCAGCGTGGACGTCGTGGTCTCCCACCTCGTCCACGCTCGCGCTGCCCCGATCTCGATCGCCGGATCACCGCAGTGCAGGAGGCGGTGGTAGGCGGCCACGTGGTCGAAGCCCGCCCGGTGGACCGCGTCGGCTCCCTCGGCGGCCACGAGCGGCGCGAGGTAGCCCTCCCACGCGTCGGGGAAGAGGTGGGCGGCGCCGCCCCGGTAGAACCAGTCGATCTCCGACGGCCGGCAGAGGAAGATCCCTCGCAGGACCAGGCCGCGGACGCGATCCGGGTGCTCCTGCGCGTAGGCCAGCGCGAGCGTCGTCCCCCACGAGCCGCCGAACACGAGCCAGCGCTCGATCCCCAGGGCCTCGCGCAGACGCTCGAGGTCGGCGGTGAGATGCCACGTGGTGTTGACGGCGAGGTCCGCGCCGTCGGCGACGTGCGGCGCACTCCGGCCGCAGCCGCGCTGATCCACCAGGATGATGCGGTAGGACGCGGGGTCGAACATCCGGCGGTGCTCCGGGGTGGTCCCGCCGCCGGGACCGCCGTGGACGAACAGCACGGGGGAACCGTCCGGGTCTCCCGAGCACTCCCAGTAGAGGTGCTGACCGTCGCCCACGTCGAGCGTGCCGGTCTCGTACGGCTCGATCCGCGGGTACGGGGTGCGGAGCGTGGTCTGCTGGCTCATCGAGGCTGACCGCGCCGTCAGAAGGAGTGGTCCGGGCCGGGGAACTCGCGCGAACGGACCTCGTCGCCGTACTCCCGGGCGGCGTCGCGCAGCGTCTCGGCGAGGCGGGCGTAGCGCTTGACGAACCTGGCCGTCCGTCCGGTGCCGTGGCCCGCCATGTCCTGCCACACCAACACCTGCGCGTCGCACCCGTTCCCGGCGCCGATGCCGACCGTGGCGATGTCCAGCTCCGCGGTGACCTCGCGGGCGAGGTCGGCGGGGACCATCTCCATGACGACGGAGAAGGCCCCGGCCTCCTGCACGGCGCGGGCGTCGGCCCGCAGCTCGTCGGCGGCGTCCCCGCGCCCCTGGACGCGGAAGCCCCCCAGGCCGTTGACCGACTGTGGGGTGAAGCCGATGTGGGCCATCACGGGGATCCCGGCGTCCACGATCGCCCGGATCTGTGGGGCCATCCGCACGCCGCCCTCGAGCTTGACGGCCTGGGCGCCGCCCTCCTTCATCATCCGCGTGGCGGCGGCCACGGCCTGCACCGGGGAGGCCTCGTAACTACCGAACACCAGATCGGCCACGACCAGTGCCTTCGGCGCCCCCCGGGTCACGGCCCGCACCAGCGGGATCATCTCGTCCTCGGTGACGGGGACCGTGGTGTCGTACCCGTAGACCACGTTGGCCGCCGAGTCCCCGACCAGGAGAACCGGGATCCCGGCCTCCTGGAACACGCGCGCGGAGACGAAGTCGTAGGCGGTGAGCATCGGCCAGGGTTCCCCCGCGGCCTTGAGTTCGGCCAGGTGGTGGATCCGGGTCACCCGCGTCAGACCCCGGGGTCCGGCGTCCGGGGTGCCGCCGGAACCGTAGACCGGGGTGTCGGGGTTGTCGCTCATGGCGGTGTGGCCTTCCTACGGTGACCTCGAGGCCGGCGGGATGGCCGGTCCCCGGGTGGACAGGGGGCGGTGACGGACGCGGCCGTCGCCGACGAGTGTGCCACGAGCCGGGCGACGTGGCTCGGCAGGCCATGGGGCGGGAGGCCCACGGGCGGGGGCCCAGGTGGGCGTGTCGGGGACCCGATGTCACACGCTCGTAACACGACAGGCACTAGGTTGGACGGCATGAACCGCCAGCAGGAGTACGTTCTGAGGACCTTGGAAGAGCGCGACATCCGGTTCGTCCGGCTCTGGTTCACCGACGTTCTCGGGACCTTGAAGTCAGTGGCCGTCGCCCCGGCAGAGCTCGAGGGGGCGTTCGGGGAGGGGATCGGCTTCGACGGCTCCGCCATCGAGGGGTTCTCGCGGGTGTCGGAGGCGGACACGGTCGCCAAGCCCGACCCCTCGACGTTCCAGGTCCTGCCGTGGGCCCACGCCGACGGTGGCCAGCACTCGGCGCGCATCTTCTGCGACGTCTTCAACCCCGACGGCAGCCCGAGCTGGGCCGATCCGCGCCACGTGCTGCGCCGCCAGCTCAACAAGGCCGCCGACCTCGGCTTCTCCTGCTACGTGCACCCGGAGATCGAGTTCTTCCTCTTCAAAGACCTCGACACCAACGGTGCCGAGCCGGTTCCGACGGACAACGGCGGGTACTTCGACCAGGCCGTGCACGACTCCGCCCCGCACTTCCGGCGTCACGCGATCGAGGCGCTGGAGGCGATGGGAATCTCGGTGGAGTTCTCCCACCACGAGGGGGCACCGGGGCAGCAGGAGATCGACCTGCGCTACGCCGACGCACTGAGCATGGCGGACAACATCATGACCTTCCGCTACATCGTCAAGGAGGTGGCCATGAACAACGGGGTGTGGGCGTCGTTCATGCCCAAGCCCCTCCGGGACCACCCGGGTTCGGCCATGCACACGCACATGAGCCTGTTCGAGGGCGACACCAACGCGTTCCACGACGCGGACGACGAGTACCAGATGTCCACCACGGCGAAGTCGTTCGTGGCGGGCATCCTGCGTCACGCGCCGGAGTTCTCGGCCGTCACCAACCAGTGGGTCAACTCCTACAAGCGGCTCATCGGCGGCGGCGAGGCCCCCACCGCCGCCACCTGGGGCCGCGCCAACCGCTCGGCGCTGGTGCGGGTACCCATGTACACGCCCAACAAGGCCTCCTCGCGACGAATCGAGGTGCGGAGCCCGGACTCGGCGTGCAACCCGTACCTCGCGTACGCGGTGATGATCGCCGCCGGGATCAAGGGCGTCCAGGAGGGCTACGAGCTGCCGCCGGAGTCCGAGGACGACGTGTGGACCATGAGCCGGCGCGAGCGGCGTGCGATGGGCTACACGGACCTGCCGGGGAGCCTGGAGCAGGCCCTCGACGCCATGGAGGAGTCGGAGCTCGTCGCCGAGGCGCTCGGCGAGCACGTGTTCGAGTTCTTCCTGCGCAACAAGCGGCGTGAATGGCGGGAGTACCGCAACGAGGTGACCCCGTACGAGCTCCGCAACTACCTCGCGTTGTGACCGGACGGTCGAGGTGAGCATGGATTCGTCGCGGTCCAGGGTGCCCAGCCCGGGCAGGCTCGGACTGCTCGACCAGCGCGCCGGGGACTGGTTGGACTACCTGGGGTGGACCGACGAGGACGCGGTCCCGATGCTGTGGGCGCTCTCGCGCGCGCCCGACCCGGACCTCGCCCTGGGGGCGCTGGTCCGGCTCAGGGAGGCGCTGGCCGCCGAGGCGCAGGACGGCGGACCGACCACGGGT
>NZ_JAALED010000322.1:0-3207 GCF_014145155.1 Dietzia sp. B19
ATCCGGCCAGAGTGCCGCCGCCCGGCGCAGGGCGGCGGCGGTGGTCTCGACGTCGCCGGTGGTCTCGACGTCGCGCGGGGCGGCGGCGGAGCTGTCGTTCATCGCGGACTCCTCGGGTGCTGCGGGTGTGGCGCCCACCACGGTACCAAGCACCTGCTTGGTCGGCCCCGTGCTCAGTACCTGAGCGCGCCCCGGTCGAACGGGACCTGGACCCCCGAGATCGAGCGGGAACCGTCCCCGGCCAGGAACGACACCACGTCGGCGACCTCCTCGGGGGGCATGAAGTCCGCCAGGGTGCTGACGCCGTCCGCGAGGACGTTCTTGAGGGGCATCGGCGAGAAGCTGTGCAGGTACGACGGGAACCGGCCGAAGATCTCCGCCATGCCGTCGGGGTCGATCATCGGCGTGTCCACCGAGTACGGGTGGATCGAGTTGACCCGGATGCCGAACTCGCCCGCCTCGAGGGCGAGTGAGTTGGTCAGCGCGACCAGGCCGGCCTTGGAGGCCGAGTAGTGCCCGTTGCCCGGCGTGGCCTTGAGGCCCGCCGACGAGCTGACGATGATGATCGACCCGCCGTTGCCCGCGGAGATCATCGCCGGCACCGCCGCGCGGATCGTCCGCCACGTGCCGCTGAGGTTGACGCCGATGACCATGTCCCAGTCGTCCTCCGGCAGCTCCCACAGCCGGCCCCAGTTGAGGACGCCGGCGTTGGCGACGACGATGTCCAGCCGGCCGAAGGTGGCGATGGTGCGGGTGACCAGGTCCTGCAGCGGGCCCAGTTCCCGGATGTCGAGGACGGCCGAGAGGGATCTGCCCCCGGCCTTCTCGACCAGGCGAACGGTCTCGGCGAGATCGTCCGGTGTCGGCGCCGGGTAGGAGACGGACTCGGATACGGGGGCGCAGATGTCGGTGACCACGACGTCCGCGCCCTCCGAGGCGAGACGGACGGCGTGGGCCCGGCCCTGTGCCCGGGCGGCGCCGGTGACCAGTGCGACCTTGCCCTCCAGGGGCGTGACGGGTGTGCTCATGTCGACCATCACACCCGACGCGGTCCGCGGGGGCGGCCGGTTCCGGCAAACCAAGCAAGTGCTTGGTAGAGTGGCCCCATGACCCAGAGCACCAGGCCGGCGTCGGAGATGACCGACGACGAGTTCGCCGCGGAGTTCCGCACGTGGCTGGACGACAACCTGACCGGAGACTTCGCCGAGATCAAGGGCACCGGCGGGCCCGGCAGCGAGCACCAGTTCTTCGCCCGACGCCTGGCCTGGGAGCGGCACATGGCCGAGGCCGGGTGGACCTGCGTGGGCTGGCCGGTCGAGTACGGCGGCCGCGGGGCATCCCTGAGCCAGCAGGTCCGCGTGCACGAGGAGTACGCCAAGGCCGACGCCCCGGCGCGGGTGTCGCACCTGGGCGAGACGCTGCTCGGGCCCACCCTCATCGCGCACGGTACGCAGGAGCAGAAGGACCGTTTCCTGCCGCGGATCCTCGACGTCACCGAACTGTGGGCGCAGGGGTACTCCGAGCCCGGCGCCGGATCCGATCTGGCGAACGTGTCCACCACCGCGCGCCTGGGCGAGGACGGCAGATGGCATCTGCACGGGCAGAAGGTGTGGACCTCCCTGGCGCACCTGAGCCAGTGGGTGTTCGTCGTGGCCCGGACCGAGGAGGGGACCAGCCGTCACAAGGGCCTGAGTTTCCTGCTGGTGCCGCTGGACCAGCCGGGCGTCGAGATCAGGCCGATCCAGCAGCTCACCGGGACCTCGGAGTTCAACGAGGTCTTCTTCGACGACGCCGTCACCGACGCCGGGATGATCGTGGGGGAGCGGGGCGAGGGCTGGAAGGTCGCCATGACCCTGCTGGAGTTCGAGCGGGGTGTGTCCACGCTCGGTCAGCAGGTGGGCTTCGCCCGCGAGCTCGACCAGATCGTGGCCATGGCCCGGTCCAACGGCAGCGCGGAGGTCCCCGCGGTGCGCGAACGGATCACGCGCGCCTGGGTCGGGCTCAAGGTGATCCGCGCCCATGCGCTGCGTACCCTCGCCGAGCGCGACGCCTCCGGGGGTAACGCCTCCGCGGCCAAACTCCTGTGGGCCACCTGGCACCGCGATCTGGGCGAGCTGGCGATGACCGTGCAGGGGGCGGAGTCGCTCACCGGGCCCACGCACGACTCCGAGGGCGCGGCCAACGACCTGCACGACCCGGAGCATCTCGAGTTGGCGCGGTGGCAGCGGCTCTTCCTGTTCACCCGCTCCGACACCATCTACGGCGGATCCAACGAGATCCAGCGCAACATCATCTCCGAGCGCGTGCTCGGACTACCCCGAGAGGCCAGGCCGTCATGACCCAGCACAAGTCCCCCCTCGCCGCGTCCCCGCTGTCCACGGTGCCCGAGGAGACCCCGGGACACGGGCTGCTCGCGGGCAAGAAGGTCGTGGTGACGGCGGCCGCCGGCACGGGTATCGGGTTCTCGGCCGCACGTCGCGCCGCGCTCGAGGGTGCCGACGTGCTGGTGTCGGACTTCCACGAGCGCCGCATGAACGAGGCCCGCGACACGCTCGCCGCCGAGTTCCCCGAGCAGCGGTTCGAGGCCATCACCTGCAACGTGCAGTCGACCTCGGACGTCGACGCGCTGATCTCCGGCGCCGCCGAAAAGCTCGGCCGCATCGACGTGCTGGTCAACAACGCCGGCTTCGGAGGCGAGGGTGAGCTGGTCGACATGACCGACGAGGACTGGGACCGGGTCCTCGACATCACGCTCAACGGCACGTTCCGCGCGACCCGCGCGGCGCTGCAGTACTTCCGCGACGTGCCCCACAACGGGGTGATCGTCAACAACGCCTCGGTGCTGGGGTGGCGCGCGCAGCGGGCGCAGGCGCACTACGCGGCGGCCAAGGCCGGCGTCATGGCGCTCACCCGGTGTTCCGCGATCGAGGGCGCCGACTTCGGCGTGCGCATCAACGCGATCGCGCCCTCCATCGCCCGCCACGCGTTCCTGGAGAAGTCGGCCTCCGCCGAGCTCCTCGACGAGCTCGCCGCCAAGGAGGCGTTCGGGCGGGCCGCCGACGTCTGGGAGGTGGCCGCGACCATCGCCATGCTCGCCAGCGACTACACCACCTACCTCACCGGGGAGGTCGTCTCCATCTCGTCCCAGCGGGCCTGACCCGCGGTGGCCCCGGGCCCGGGGCTAGGAGACTGCTGAACAAGCTGTGA
>NZ_JAALED010000323.1:0-2226 GCF_014145155.1 Dietzia sp. B19
CCAAACGCAAATCGCCAGGTCAACGGGAGAAATGCGAGACGGCGCCGGTGTGTACCGGCGCCGTCTGCCCCTACTCCCCGGATCAGTGGATCCGGACCCCGGCCAGGTTCTTCTTGCCGCGCCGGAGGACCAGCCAGGCCCCGTGCAGGAGGTCGCTCGTCGCGGGCGCCCACTCGACATCGTCGACGCGCTGGTTGTTGACGTACGCGCCGCCCTCACCGACGGCACGTCGCGCCGCACCCTTGCTCTCGCACAGACCGGACGCGACCAGCAGATCGACGATCGTCCTCGGCTCGTCGGATCCCAGCTCGACCGCGCCGGCGTCCTCGAGCGCGGCACGGAGGGTCCGCTCGTCGAGCTCGGTCAACTCTCCGCGTCCGAACAGTGCCTGGGACGCCGCCTGCACCGATTCCGTGGCCGCCACCCCGTGCACCATCGTGGTCATCTCCTCGGCCAGGCGCTTCTGCGCCGCCCGCAGGTGCGGCTTCTCCCGGGTGAGTGCGTCCAACTCGTCGATCTCCTCCCGGCCCAGGAACGAGAACCACCGCAGGTAGCGGACCACGTCGGCATCTGAGGTGTTGAGGAAGTACTGGTACCAGGTGTAAGCGCTGGTCAGGGCCGGGTCGAGCCAGAGGCTCCCACCGCCCGTCGACTTGCCGAACTTCTTCCCGTCGGACGAGGTGACCAGGGGAACGGTCATCGCGTGCACCGATTCCCCGTCCATCCGGCGGTTCAGATCGACGCCACCGACGATGTTCCCCCACTGATCGGAGCCGCCGATCTGCAGCGTGCACCCCATGGTGCGACGCAGCTGCACGAAATCGTTGGCCTGCAGGAGCATGTAAGAGAACTCGGTGTACGAGATCCCGTCACCGTCCAGACGACGCTTGACCGTGTCACGCCCGAGCATGGTGTTGAGCGAGAAGTGCTTGCCGACGTCGCGGAGGAACTGGATGGCGGTCAGGTGACCGGTCCACTGCATGTTGTTGACCACCCGCGCGCCCACGGGCCCCTCGGTGAGGTCCACGAAGAGCTCGAGCTGACCGGTGATGCGCTCGGCCCACTCGGCCACGGTGTCCGCGGTGTTCATGGTGCGCTCCCCCACCTCGCGGGGGTCGCCGATCATCCCTGTCGCTCCCCCGGCCAGCACGATCGGTCGGTGCCCGGCCAGCTGGAACCGCCGCAGGGTGAGAAGCGGGATCAGGTGACCTGCGTGCAGGCTCGGACCGGTGGGATCGAAGCCGCAGTACAACGACACGGTGCCCTCGTCGAGATGGGCACGGAGCGCGTCGAGGTCGGTCGACTGCGCGATGAGCCCCCGCCACTGTAGGTCTTCGAGGATGTTGGAAGTCACGCGTGCCATTGTTCCCCATCGACGCGGTGGGCTACCACGGGGCGGGGTGCGTCACCCTCGGCGCGCGAGGACTGCGCCGGTAGGCGGAGACCTCCCGGGCGGCCGCCAGCCAGAACCGCCAGGGGCGTTCCGCCTCACGGGAGACACCCACCCTGGGGCCGGACCGGATCTGCGACTCGGGTACCGGATCGGGACGGAAGGTGACCGACGACGTCGGGTCGAGGACATCCGTTCCCCGGTGGGAGAGATCGATACCCAACACCTTGCCGAGATTCCCCGGCCCGCGGGCCGCGTGTTCCACGGGTATACCGGGCCGGCGGTCGTCCACCACCCGGTGTCCGCCCTCCACCCGGGCGGCGCGCAGCAGTACCCCGCCGCCCTCGCCCGCGGGCCGGCAGGTGATGTTGACGCACCGGTGGATCCCGTGGCTCAGGTAGACGTACAGGTGACCGGCGTCGCCGAACATCACCTCGTTTCGCGGGGTCGGACCCGGCCAGGTGTGCGCGGCGGGATCCGGATGGGCTGAGTCGACCGGTCCGCCGTAGGCCTCCACCTCGACCACCCGGACCGAGACGGAGTCATGGGTCAGGACACCCCCGAGCAGTGCGCGCGCGGCCCCGGCCGGGTCCGCTTCGCGGAGCAGCGTGCGGAACGGGTCCGCCCCGGCGTACCGCCGGGTCACTCCTGTGGAGCTGCGCCCGCGGCGGCGAGCAGGTCCGCGTGCTCGGCGTCATCCACCTGACGTGACTCCTCCACCAGTAGGACCGGGATACCGTCATCGATCCGGTACGCGCGGCGGAGGCGGGGGTTGTAGAGCGTGTCGTCGCCCGCCAGGAGGAGCGGACCCTTGTCCTCGGGGCAGGCGAGGATCT
>NZ_JAALED010000323.1:2311-9787 GCF_014145155.1 Dietzia sp. B19
AGTGGGCGAGCTCGTCACGGATCTCTCCCAGCCGCCGCCGTTGTTCGGCCACGGCGGTGCCGGCGGTGCCGCCGCGTGCGCTCCGTGACGCGATCGATCCCGTCACGGTGAGCACGTCGCGGACGTCGGGCGTCAGCGCCGGGTCGACGGTCGCCAACTCGTCGTCGGTCAACTCCTCCAGCCCGACGCCGCGGGACTCGGCCACCCGCACGCACTCCCCGGCCGCCTCGTGGGCGACGCGGAACGGCACGCCCTGACGGACCATCCACTCCGCGATGTCGGTGGCCAACGTGTATCCGGCCGGGGCGAGCGCGGCGAGACGCTCCGGGTGGAACGTCAGGGTCGAGACCATGCCGGCCATCGCCGGGAGGAGCAGGTAGAGCTGGGCGACGGAGTCGAAGACCGGCTCCTTGTCCTCCTGCAGGTCCCGGTTGTAGGCCAACGGCTGGGCCTTGAGGGTGGCGAGCAGCCCGGTCAGGTTGCCGATCAACCGACCCGTCTTGCCGCGCATCAGCTCCGCGACGTCCGGGTTCTTCTTCTGCGGCATGATCGAACTACCGGTCGACCACTCGTCGGCCAGGGTCACGTACCCGAACTCCGGGGTCGACCAGGCGATCACCTCCTCCGCCAGACGGGAGAGATCGACAGCGATCTGCGCGAGGACGTAGGCCGCCTCGGCCGCGAAGTCCCGCGAGCTCGTCGCGTCGATCGAGTTGTCCGCCGCGCGGTCGAAGCCGAGCTCCGCCGCGATCGCGTCCGGGTCCAGTCCGAGGGACGACCCGGCCAGAGCGCCCGAACCGTACGGAGACACCGCGAGACGGCGGTCCAGGTCGCGGATCCGATCGACGTCCCGCAGCAACGGCTGCGCGTGCGCCAGGAGCTGGTGCGAGAGCAGGATCGGCTGGGCTGCCTGGAAGTGCGTCTTGCCCGGCATCACGGTCTCGGGGTGCTCGTCCGCCTGCGCCACGAGCGCGTCGACCACGTCGAGCACACCCCCGGCCACCTCACGCACCGCGTCACGCAACCACATCCGGAACAGCGTGGCGACCTGGTCGTTGCGGGACCGGCCGGCACGGAGGCGCCCACCCACCTCGACACCCACCCGGTCGATCAGACCGCGTTCGAGGGCCCCGTGGACGTCCTCGTCCGTTTCTGCCGGGCCGAACGCGCCGGAATCCACGTCCGCGGCGAGGCGGTCCAGACCGTCCAGCATCGCGTCGAGGTCCGCACCGGAGAGCAACCCCGCGCGGTGCAGGACCCTGGCGTGGGCCTTGGAGGCCCTGATGTCGTACGGGGCCAGCTCCCAGTCGAAGTGCGTGGACTTGCTCAGTGCGGCCATCGCCTCGGCGGGCCCGCCCGCGAAGCGGCCACCCCACAGTGCTCCGGCGTTGGTGCCGTGCCGGTCGTCCTGCCGGTCGGCGTCGCTCACAGCCCGAGGTCCCGCTTGGCGGCGATCTTGGAACTCAGACCGTGGAGGTTCACGAAGCCCTTGGCGTAGCTCTGGTCGAACGAGTCCCCCTCGTCATAGGTCGCGAGGTTGAAGTCGTAGAGCGAGGAGTCGGAACGACGACCGTTGACGACGATGGAACCACCGTGCAGGACCATCCGGATGTCCCCGGAGACGTGCTGCTGGGTGTTGTCGATGAAGGCGTCGAGGGCGTACTTCAGCGGGGAGAACCACAGGCCGTCATAGACCGCGTTCGACCACTGGTCGGAGACCCCGGACTTGTACCGCGCCAGCTCACGCTCGAGGGTGACGTCCTCGAGCGCCTTGTGCGCGGTGATGAGGATCATCGCGCCCGGCGCCTCGTACACCTCGCGGCTCTTGATACCGACGAGCCGGTCCTCGACCATGTCCAGCCGCCCCACGCCCTGGGCCCCGCCCCGGCGGTTGAGTTCCACGATGGCCTCGAGCACGGAGACCTTGCGCCCGTCGATCGCCACCGGGATGCCCTCCGAGAAGGTGACGGTGACCTCGTCGGGAGCGGCGAAGTTGAGGGTCGGGTCCTCGGTGTAGTCGTAGACGTCCTTCGTGGGGGCGTTCCACAGGTCCTCGAGGAAACCGGTCTCCACCGCGCGGCCCCAGACGTTCTGGTCGATCGAGAACGGGGACTTCTTGGTCACGTTGATGGGGATCTCGTTCTGCTCCGCGAACTCGATGGCCTTCTCACGCGTCCAGGCGTAGTCGCGGACCGGGGCGATCACCTCGAGGTCCGGGGCGAGCGCACCGAAGCCCACCTCGAAGCGGACCTGGTCGTTCCCCTTGCCGGTGCAGCCGTGCGCGACGGAGGTACCGCCGTGCATCTTGGCCGCCGTGACCAGGTGCTTGACGATCAGCGGGCGGGAGATCGCCGAGACCAGCGGGTACTCCCGCATGTACATCCCGTTGGCCTTGATCGTGGGGGCGCAGTACTCGTCGGCGAACTCGTCGCGGGCGTCCACGACGATCGACTCGACGGCGCCGCAATCCAGTGCGCGCTGCCGGATGACCTCCATGTCCTCACCGCCCTGACCCAGGTCGATGGCGACGGCGACGACCTCGGCTCCGGTCTCCTTGCCGATCCAGCTGATGGCGACAGAGGTGTCGAGGCCGCCGGAGTAGGCGAGGACTACGCGATCGGACATGGTGTGCTCCTTGATGGTTCGGATCTCTACGGTCTGGGGTCGGGTCGTGGATGTCAGAGTGGGCGGCGGGCGAGGGAGGCGAGCCGGTCCGCGAGCTCGGCGCCTCCGACGGGTTCACGGGCCATCACGAATATGGTGTCATCCCCGGCGATGGTCCCCACCACGTCGTCCAGGTTGGCGCGGTCCAGGGCGCTCGCCAGGAAGTTCGCGGCGCCGGGCGGGGTCCTCAGGACCGCGATGTTGCCACTGTGGTCCGCCGAGACCAGCAGGTCGCCGAGCAGCCTGCCGAGCCTGTCCGTGCCCCCGGGGATCCCCGGGGCCCGGCTGCCGTCCTCCGGGATGATGTAACGGCCCGCGCCTCCGTCGGCGGCCCGGAGCTTGACGGCCCCGAGCTCGTCGAGATCCCGGCTCAGGGTGGCCACCGCGACCGCGATGCCCTCCTCGGCCAGGGCCTCCGCCAGTTCGGTCTGGCTCCGGACGGGTCGGCGCTGGAGGATCTCGGCGATCCGGGCGTGCCTGGCGGTCCTGCTGACCGTCCCCACCGTCATCACGACCGCTCCATGAGCCACACGAGCAGCGCCTTCTGCGCGTGGAGCCGGTTCTCGGCCTCGTCGAACACGCGGCTGCGGGGGCCGTCGATGACCTCGGCCGCGATCTCCTTGCCGCGGTAGGCGGGAAGGCAGTGCAGGACGATCACGTCGTCGGACGCCCTGTCGACGGACTCCTGGCCCAACTGGTAACCGGCCAGGTCGCGGAGCCGGTCGGTCGCCGAGTCCTCCATCCCCATCGACACCCAGGTGTCCGTGATGAGGACGTCCGCCCCGGCCACCGCCGAGTCGACGTCGGTCGTGATCCTCACGGAGCCGCCGGTCCCCGCCGCCACGCGCTCGGCGTCCGACACCACCTGCCCCGTCGGTTGGTATCCCTCCGGCGCGGCGATGGTGATGTGCATTCCCGCGGTCGCGAACCCGAGCAGATACGAGTGCCCCATGTTGTTCGCACCGTCGCCGAGATACACCGCGCGCAGGCCGGCGGTGCGACCGAAGTTCTCGCGGATGGTGAGCAGGTCCGCGAGGATCTGGCACGGGTGGAACTCGTCGGTCAGGGCGTTGACGACGGGCACGTCCGAGTGCGCGGCGAGCTCGGCGAGCCCGTCCTGCGAGTAGGTGCGCCAGACGATCGCCTCGACGTAGCGCGACATCACCCTCGCCGTGTCGGAGAGGGTCTCACCCTTGCCCATCTGGGTGGATCCGGAGTCCACCACGATGGCGTTCCCCCCGAGTTGGGCGATGCCCGCGTCGAACGAGAACCGGGTCCGCGTGGAGGTCTTGTCGAAGATCACGGCGACCGACCGCGGCCCTTCGAGCGGGCGGGCCGAGAACGGGGCGGCCTTGAGCCGCATCGCCAGATCGAGGACCTCGGCCTGCTCCGCGGGACTGAGGTCGTCGTCCCTCAGGAAGTGCCGCACCGACGACGATGCGGCGGTCATGAGGTGGCCTCCTTCGGGGTGGCGGCGTCGAGGATGCCCGGGAGCCCGGCGACGAACCGGGCGACCTGCTCCTCGGTCAGCACGAGCGGCGGGGCGAGTCGGACCACGTCCGCGGTAGTGGCACCGACGAGGTACCCGGCCTCCCGGGCCGCCCCCTCCACGGCCTTGGCGAGCGGGGCGGTGAGCACGACGCCCAGCAGCAGTCCCCTCCCCCGCACGTGGTCGACCAGCGGGTGATCCAGGCACTCGATCTCCGCGGCGATGATCTTCCCGAGTCGGTCGACGTGCGCGATCAGGTCCTCGGACTCGATCGTGTCGAGAACGGCCAGGGCGGCCGCGCACGCGACGGGGTTACCGCCGAACGTGGTCCCGTGCTGGCCCGCGGTGAGCAGCTCGCCGGCCGCACCGACCGCCAGGCAGGCGCCGATCGGCAGCCCGCCGCCCAGGCCCTTGGCCAGGGTGATCACGTCGGGGACCACGCCGGCCCGCCGCGTGGCGAACATCGCCCCGGTACGACCGATCCCGGTCTGGACCTCGTCGACGATCATGAGGATCCCGTGCTCGCTGCACAACGATCGCACGTCGGCAAGGAAGCCCTCGGGGGGTTCGACGACCCCTCCCTCGCCCTGGATCGGCTCGACGATCACGGCGGCCGTGTCCCCGGGAGCCTGTTCGACGAGAGCGGTGAGCGCGGCGGTGTCGCCGTAGGGGAAGAACTCGACCCCTGCGGGCATCGGTTCGAACGGCTCGCGTTTGGCGGGTTGACCCGTCATCGCGAGGGCGCCCATGGTCCTGCCGTGGAAACCGTTCTCCGCCGCGAGGATCCGCGACCGCCCCGTCCGACGGGCGATCTTGAACGCGGCCTCGTTGGCCTCCGCGCCCGAGTTGCAGAAGAAGGCGCGGACGGGCTCGTCCACCGACAGCAGTGACTCGAGGCGCTCGGCCAGCGCCACCACCGTCGGGTGGATGTAGAGGTTGGACACGTGGCCGAGCTCGGCGACCTGGCGACTGACCGCGTCGACGACCGCCGGATGCGCGTGACCGAGTGAGTTGACCGCGATCCCGCTGAGCAGGTCCACGTACTCGCGGCCGTCCGAGGCGGTGACGGTGACGCCCCGGCCCGAGACGAGCTCGAGCGGCGGGGTGCCGTAGTTGCGCATGAGCGCGCTGTCCCACCGTGCGGTGAGGGACATGGTGTCGGTCCCGGTCATCTCGCTCCTCCTGCCGGCGTGCGGATCTCGTGGTCACCCTCGGTGACCATGGTGCCGATGCCGCCCTCGGTGAGAACCTCGAGCAGCACGGAGTGTTCGACGCGCCCGTCGATGACGTGGGCCGCCCGCACCCCGCCCTGCACCGCGCGCAGGCACGCCTCCATCTTGGGGACCATGCCGCTCTCGAGAGACGGCAACACCCGCTCGAGGGGACCGGTCCCGAGGTGCGTGACCAGCGAGGACCGGTCCGGCCAATCGGTGTACAACCCCTCGACGTCGGTGAGGACGACGAGTTTCTCGGCGCCGAGCGCGGTGGCCAGTGCGCCGGCGGCGGAATCGGCGTTGATGTTGTGGACCGTGCCGTCGGCATCCGGGGCGATGGTGGACACGACGGGGATCCGGCCGGCCTCGATGAGGTCCAGGACGGCACGGGGGTCGACCGACTCGACGTCGCCGACCAGTCCTATGTCGGTCGGTTCGCCGTTCACCATCGCCGTCCGTCGGACCGCGGTGAACAGGCCAGCGTCCTCTCCGGAGATCCCGACCGCGTACGGGCCGTGCGCGTTGATGAGCCCCACCAGTTCTCGGCCGACCTGGCCGAACAGCACCATGCGGACGATGTCCATGACCTCGGGGGTGGTCACACGGAATCCCCCGCGGAACTCGCCCTCCATCCCCAGGCGGCCGAGCATCGACGTGATCTGGGGGCCGCCCCCGTGGACCACCACCGGCTTCAGGCCACAGGTCCGGAGGAACACCATGTCGGCCGCGAACGCCGCCTTGAGCTGGCCGTCGATCATCGCGTTGCCGCCGTACTTGACCACGACGATCTTGTGGTGGAACTTCTGCAGCCACGGCAGCGCCTCGGCGAGCACGTGCGCGCGGACGAACGGCGTCAGCTGCGTGGAGCCGTCGTTCATCTCGGTGGTCATGTCAGGCCTCTCCGGGCTGGTCGGGAATGGTCAGGGCGAGTCGGACGTCCGCGCCACCGCGGTGTCGGAAACGGAACTCGGCTCCGTCCGCCGTCGGTGCGGGTTCCGGCCACGGCGCGTGATCGGTGTCAGGCCGGAAGACGAGCACCTCGATCGGGCCGGCCTCGACACCCGATCTCGAGCTGACGAACCGGGCGACGTTCTCGGCGACCTCGTGCGCGGCCGTGAAGTCCGCGCCGGGGTCTCCGACGCCGGGGCCGTCGAGCAGGACGACCGCGCGGGTGGACGGGATCTCGGCGCTCAGGGTGCTCCACCGCAGTTCCACCGCGTCCGCCCCGTCACCGTGGACGTTGAGGATGCCGGTCGAGCCGGCGGGGGCGACCCAGAACATCGCATGGGTTCCCTCCGGGGCCCACCACATCTCGAGACCGTGGACCCGGCCTCTGGAGGTGGCGCCCGCCAGGGCGTCCGCGGTCACGGGGCCAGGCCGACGGTGCTGAGTCCGGCGGTCTCGGGGAGTCCGAGCGCGAGGTTCATCGACTGGATCGCGCCCCCGGCGGTGCCCTTGGCGAGGTTGTCGATCGCCGCGGTGAACACCGCGCGGCCGGCGCGCTCGTCGACCTCGATGCCGAGTTGCACCGCATTGGATCCGAGCACGGAGGCGGTCATGGGCTGCACGCCCGCGGGCAGGACGTGGACGAACGGCTCGTCTCCGAACGCCTCGGCGTACACCGCCCGGAGCTCCCCGGCGGTCGCGGTCGTGGGCGCCACCGCGGTGGTGAGGATGCCGCGGGCCATGGGGGCGAGAACCGGGGTGAAGCTCACCGACACCTCCGCGTCGGTGACCGCACGAAGGTTCTGGGTGATCTCGGGCGTGTGCCGGTGGGTGGTCACGCCGTACGCCTTGGCCGAGCCCATGACCTCCGCGGCGAGCATCGGGACCTTGGCGGCCTTGCCTGCGCCCGACGCTCCGGTCACGGAGACGATCGTGATGGCGGAGGCGTCGACAAGGCCGGCCGCGACGGCCGGGAACAGCGCGAGCGTGGCGCCCGTGGGGAAGCACCCCGGGACCGCGACGCGGCGGGTGGACCGCAGCGCCTCACGCGCCCCGGGGAGCTCCGGGAGACCGTACGGCCAGGTACCGGAGTGCTCGGAGCCGTAGTACGCCGTCCAGTCCTCTGCGTCCACCAGTCGGAAGTCCGCCCCGAGGTCGACGACA
>NZ_JAALED010000324.1:0-2596 GCF_014145155.1 Dietzia sp. B19
CGGCCCGCTCTCCCCGAGCGGGCCGGGGGCGGCTCTCGTCACGGGGCCGTCGAACCCCCAACTCCACGCCGTGAACATCGATGGCCGGGGTGTCGGACGCGCCGACTACACTGGCGGTTGTGATAGATGCATTGCCCGGAACCTGGGGCCTCATCCAGCTCGCGATCCAGGCGGCCCTCGTGGCGTGGGCGCTCGTCGGCCTGGTGCTGGCGGTCCTTCCTCCCGCGTCGGCGTACTCGATGGAGGGGAAGTGGCCCAAACCGGCCTGGATCGGTATCTGCGCCGGAGCCGCCCTCTTCTTCGCGATCCGGCCGTTCGGGATCCTCGGAATCGTGGCGATGGTGGCGGTCGGGGTGTTCTTCGCCGACGTCAGGCCTGCCGTCGGCGGCAGACGCAGGTGAGCGCCAGGGGGTCCGCGCCGCTGCAGCGCATCGAGGAGCTGGCGGAGACCTCCGGCGCGACCGTTCGCAATATCCGCGTCTATCAGGAACGCGGGTTGCTCCAGCCGCCCATCCGACAGGGCCGGACCGCGCTCTACGGGCCGGATCACCGCAGTCGGCTCGACCTGATCCTTCGCCTGCTCAACCGGGGATACACGTTCGCCACGATCGAGGAGCTGCTCATCGCCGAGCGGCACGGGTTCACCCTCGCCGAGTTGCTCGAGGTCGAGAGCGTACGGGGCGAGCGCAGGCCCTCGGGGTCCCGACGGCGACTCACCCGGGCGGAGTCCCAGGCGGTCGCGTCATTCGACATGCCCGAGGAGTTGATCGACGTGGGGGAGTCCCTCGGTCTGATCACCGAACCGGGAGCAGCCGACCACTTCTTCTCCGACGTCTACATGGCCGATCTCCTGCGTGACCTGATCGTCCTCGGCGTGGACGAGGAGGGTATCGAGAAGATCGGCCGCCTGTTCATGGAGGGTCAGAGCCGGGCGGCAGAGGCGTTCACCGTTCTGGTGGAGACCGTTCGCGGGGCGGGGATGGACCAGGCCGTGCTCGAGAAGCGGGTCCGGTCGATTCTTCCCCGGGCCGGCGCGGCCGCCCGGTTGATCTTCCTGTCCGCCGCCGAGACCCTGCTCACCGAGCGCCACGGTTTCTCCCGCGGCTGAGCCTTCTCCTGTCGCTGGGCCTCGTCTCAGGTGAAGACGACGGTCCGGGCGTCGTGGACCAGGACGCGGTCCTCGAGGTGCCACCGCAGCCCGCGGGCCAGCACCAGCTTCTCGGCGTCGCGGCCCTGCCGGACCATGTCCTGCACTGTCGCCGCGTGGTCGACGCGGATGACGTCCTGCTCGATGATCGGTCCCTCGTCGAGGTCGGCGGTGACGTAGTGGCAGGTCGCGCCGATGAGCTTGACCCCCCGGATGTGCGCCTGGTGATAGGGGCGCGCACCCACGAAGCTCGGCAGGAAGCTGTGATGGATGTTGAGGGCGCGACCGGCCCAGCGGGAGCACAGGTCATCCGGCAGGACCTGCATGAAGCGGGCCAGGACGATCGCGTGCGGGTCGATGTCGTCGACGATCGAGGACACCTCGGCGAACGCGGGGCCCCGCTCAGCCGGATCCGCCGGGAACGGCACGTGGTGGAAGGGGATGCCGTGCGCCTCGGTCATCCCCCGCAGGGTGTCGTGGTTGCCGATCACGGCGCGGATGCGGGCGGGGAAGTCCCCGCTGTCCACCCGCCCCATGAGGTCGTGCAGGCAGTGCCCCTCCTTGGACACCAGGACGACGATGTCCTTCGGTTCGGTGGAGTCCGCGATGTTCCAGTCCGTCTCCGGGCCGAGCTCGGCGGCCACCCGGGAGAAGCGACGGCGCAGTTCGTCGAGATCCATCCCGATCGACTCGGCGTCCACGGACTGCCGGGTGAAGAACCAGCGGGAGTTCTCGTCCGCGTGGTAGGCCGCCTCCACGATGGTGCCGCCGAGCTCGGCGAGGAACGTGGCGATGCGGGCGACGATGCCGATGCGGTCGGGGCAACCCAGCGTGAGGACGTAGCGGCGTGACATGAACGGTCATTGTGCCAGCAGGGGGTGGTGGGGAGCCCCGCTAGGCTGGCCGGCATGGATGCCACGCCACAGATTCAGCTGACCCGCGCCCGCGTCGCGGCGATGATCGACCACACGTTGCTCTCCCCGGACGCCTCCCGCGAGGACGTCCAGGCCTGTGTGGACGAGGCTCGCGCTCTCGGGGTCAAGGCGGTGTGCGTGAGCCCGGCGATGCTCCCGGTGCGGGCGGACGGTCTGACGGTGGCGACCGTGGCCGGCTTCCCGTCCGGGAAACACCACGCGTTGGTCAAGGCCATGGAGGGACGGCTGGCGGTGGATCAGGGCGCCGTCGAGGTGGACATGGTGATCGACGTGGGCGCGGCGATCGCCGGCCTGGTGGACGAGGTGATGGCCGACGTGCTGACGATGCGCGACGCCGTGCCCCCGCCCACCGTGATCAAGGTGATCCTCGAGACCGCCGCGATCCACCGGGCGCTGGGCGAGGAGGCGGGTGACCAGCGGGTCGAGGAGCTGTGCCACGCCGTCGCGCGCGCGGGGGCGGACATGGTCAAAACCTCGACCGGCTTCCACCCCGCCGGCGGCGCCAGCGTGCGTG
>NZ_JAALED010000325.1:0-6652 GCF_014145155.1 Dietzia sp. B19
CGGCCGCGGGCGAGCGCGGCGACCGGGAGCAGACACAGGAGCACGACGGCCCATCCGCCCGGACCGGGCACCCAGCCCCCGGCAGCAGTGTGCGCGACCGTGGCGGTGAGCACGGACGCGAGCACCACCGCGACCGCGCGCCACTGCGCCATCGGGTCGCAGTAGCCGGTCACGACGTAGAACCTACGTCACCGCGTGATCACCACGCCCTCGCGGCTCCGCCTCCCCGTCGTCGGCTCCTCGGTCTCCCGGTGGCCTACCCGCCAACCTCCTCGGCAGCGGAGAGTGAGCGGTCAGGTGGTGCGGGTGTGGGCCCCCATGTCGTCGACCTCCATCTCGTCGAACTGCATGTCCCAGACGGGCGGCCCGTCCGGATGGTCGCGGCGTCCGGTGACGTGAAACCCGTGCCGCTCGTACAGCCGCACGTTCCGCTCATCCGAGGTCTCCAACCGCACGGCGCGGGCGCCTCGACGTCCCACCTCGGCCAGAGCAAACACGAGCAGGGAGCTACCGAGACGCCTGCCCTGCGCGGCGGGGCGCACCCCGAGGGTCTCCAGGGTCCACCCGTCGTGCGGCGGCGATCCGTCGGCCAGCCTCCCGATGCGGTCGCCGTGCAGGGCCACGATCTGCTCGACGGCGTCGTCGTCGGCGTCCGGGGCGTCCGGGGGCAGGAGCGCGATCACGCCGTCACGGTCCTCGGTGACCGCGACGACCCCGTGCCGATAGGCGTGCGCCAGATAGAGCTGCTGCAGGGTGAGCAGGCGCTCGGCGTACCCCTCCTCGGGGATGACGTGACGGGTCCAGGGGTAGTGCGCGAACGCCTGGGCCAGGGTCTCGGCGGCGGGGGCGAGATCGTCCGGCGAGGCGAGGCGGGGGTCAGTCATTCTGGGCTCCTGCGGGTCGGATCATTGCGGTGGATTCCTGTCCGGGCCCCGTGGGCACCGTGCCGACGGGGAGGAAACCGAATCGCTCGTACAGGCGGCGGCTGCCCGCGGTGGTCGCCTCGAGGAACACCGGCTCCGGCCCGCCCTGGTCGATGATGTCCAGGCGGTGGCGCAGGAGGGCCGACCCGATCCCCTTCCCGCGAGCCTTGGGTCCGGTGGCGATGTCGTGGAAGTACCAGTGCGGCTCCGACGGCCGGTGTGCCTCGACCGCGCGGGTGTGTGCCATGCCGCGGCGCGCGGTGGGCGAGATCAGCAGTCGGAGAACCGCTGTGCCTCTCTCGCCCCATCGTGACCAGCGCCCCGCCTCGCGGTGCGGAGGCTCCCAGAGCAACGCCCCCAACGTCTGCCCGTCCTCCACGGCCACGTCGACCCGGTCCGGGTGCCGACGCACGTGGCGTCGATAGTGCGCGGTCAGGCGTGCGGACCGTGAGGCCTCGTCGGGGAAGAACTGCGCCCACGCCGGATCAGCGCCGAACGCCTCCCCGAGCATCTCCCCGATGGTCTGTGCATCGGAGGCCGCCGCCGGTCTGACTTCCACCATGTCTTCCTCCCTCGATCGCGCCCTATTCTACAATGTAGAAATAGTGTCTCGGGCTTGTCGGCCCGAAAGTGGGGGGACTGATGGTCGAGCGCCGCGTCGGACGAGGGCCCAGGGGGTTGTCCCCCGCCTTGATCGTCGAGGCGGCTGTCGGCGTGCTGGAGGAGAGCGGGCAGGAATCGTTCAGCATGCGCAGTGTGGGGCGCGCGGCGGGGTGCGACGCGATGTCGGTGGCCTATCACTTCGGGTCCAAGCAGGGGCTGGCCCGGGCCATGGCGTCGTGGCTCGACGGTCAGGTGCGGCCCGCCCCACCCGGGGCGCCCTGGCGACCGACACTGCGTCACCTGGCTGAGCAGTACCGCGCCCTGGCCAGGGCGTATCCCCGGACGTTCCCGTTGCTCCAGCGGTTCACCCACACCGGGTCGGCCGATTACGCCACGACCGAGGTGGTGCACGCGGCGATGCTGGGTGCGGGGGTCCCCCGGCCTCAGGTGGTGACGGTGACGGTGGGCTGGTACGCGACCGTCCTCGGGCTGGCCACGGCGGAGGCCCTAGGGTTGGTCGCTCCAGTGGACGACGTCACCGCGGCGGAGATCGAGGCCCTGCCCGCCGGGGACTATCCGCTCACCACCGGGCTCCTGGACGACTATCGCGGGATCGACCCCGGCGTCGTCTTTGGCACCGCCGTGGAGCTGATGCACGACGGGATCGAGCGGCTGGGCGGCGACCCGACCCCGGGCGGTCCACAGCGTCCCTAGGTACCTCAGCCCTCGGGGGTCCGCAGAGGCATCTCGTGAACCTCGCGGACGAACTCCGGCAACGGGTCGCCGGTGCGCAGGACAGTCGCGATGGCCGGATCCGCCAGATGGAGCCGGCCCACCGAGATGAGATCGAACTCCCCGGCCTCCAGGCAGTCCACCACGGCATCGATGTTGTCCGCGGTGTGGGCTGGCGCCCCGGACTTCTGCTCGCGGAGCGAGGCCCCGATCCCCACCCCGCCGACCGCGCCCGACGGTAGCCCGGTAAGTCGGCGGGCCCATCCGGCCAGGGACACCTCGCCGTCGTCGCCCTCCAGGTCCGGGAATGCCGGGTCGTTGAACCGCCTGGTGGAGGCGTCGAGCAGGTCCACCCCCGCGTCGGCGAGGGCACCGAGATACACGCCCAGTTCCTCGGTCGTGGTGGCCTTGCGGGCGGTGTAGTCCTGCTGGGTGTGCTGGGAGAAGCGGTAGAACAGCGGGGCGTCGGGACCGATCGCCTCGCGGACCCCGGCGACCACCGCGGCGGGGAACCGGCTGCGCGCGGCCAGGTCGCCGCCCCAGGTGTCGGTCCGCCGGTTGGTGTCGGCCCAGACAAAGGAGTCGAGGAGGTACCCGTGCCCGCCGTGGAGGGTCACGCCGTCGAATCCGGCCTCCATCGCCAGCCGGGCGGAACGGGAGAACGCATCGACCACCTCGGCGATGTCGCCCTCCGTCATCGGCTCGACCTCCGATGACCACCGGGCGACGCTCCGCTCGGAGTAGGTGGTGATGCCCGGGGTGCCCCATCGCCCGGACGGTCGCATCGGGTGCCTCTCCATGAGCCGGTCCCGATTGGCCCGGTCGAAACGGGCGTTGGCACCCCAGAGCGGGCCGACGTGCCACAGCTGCGCGAGAATGCGACCCCCGGCCGAGTGGACCGCGTCGGTGACCTGCCGCCAGGCGGCCACGGACGCGGGCCCGTCGAGGCGAGGGATCCATGCGTGATCCACCGAGGTGGGGTGGTCCACACCGATCCCCTCGGTGACGATCAGCGCGGTACCGCCGGCGGCACGAGCGGCGTAGTAGTCGCGGTTCACCTCGTCGGGCAGGGCGTCCGGGCAGCCCATCCGTGTCATGGGCGACATGACCAGGCGGTTGGCCAGCTGCATGGACCGGACCTGTAGGGGCCGGAACAGTGCCTCGCGCGTGGTGGTGACCGATGGCGTCATCTCGTGGGACCTCTTCCTCTCCGGTGACGGCGACCGGGGGTCCGCACCGGTGACGCCAACACTTGACAGCTGTCAATAGTACCCGGACCGGGCGCACGGCGATGAACCATGCGGACCGCCGGGCGCGTGAGGCGACTATCCGGAGTGCTGTTGTTCCAGCTCGTCGACGGTCTTGTCCGAGGTCTCGGAGATGATGTCGAGGATGCGTTGGTAGTGCGCGGAGTCCGCGCTGACCAGTGAGACGTGGTCCTCGCCGTCGGCCAGCACGAGGGACCCGATCCCGTTCTGCTGCTTCACGGCGTCGATATAGCGGATGGAGTTCTCCGGGGAGACCATCGTGTCGGCCGTGCCGTGCACGGCCACCACCGGTATCCGCGGGTCGATGTTCTGGATGGGGTCGACGGAGGTGTAGCGATCCGGGACCTCGGCAGGGGTGCCGCCGAGCACGGTGACGATCCGGTCGTCACCGTGGGTGGCGGCGTAGATCATGTCGAGGGGCCCGGCCAGGGAGACCACGCGCGTGGGCCGGAACGCGGGGTCGCTCCCGACCTCGTCGTCGTTCAGGGAATGGCGGGTGCCGGACCACATGGCCAACTGGGCGCCGGCACTGTGGCCGACGACGAGCTCGTCGTCGGTGGTGAGCTCGGGGTACTGCTCGTCGAGGCGGACAACGTGATCCAGGGCGTCGGCGACATCGCTGAAGGTGACGGGCCATCCACCGCCGGAGCCGACGCGTCGGTACTCGATGTTGTACACGGCCATTCCGCGGTCGACGAGATCGTCCGCGAAGGAGTTCATGACCTCGGCGCCGAGCTGGGACGCCCACGAACCGCCGTGGATGAGGACGACCAGCGGCACCGAATCCTCGGCGTGCGTTCCGGCCGGCAGGTAGAGGTCTCCCCAGTTCTGGGCCGGGTCCGATTCCCCACGTGTGGGATACGTGATTCGCTCGTAGTGGTGTTGGTCCCGCTCGGCGACGTCGCCCTGGGACGCCGCATCGCCCTGGGGAGCGGCATCGTCATCTGGGGCGCAGCCGCCGATCATCATGGCCGCGATCAGGGATGATGCCACAGCAACGGTGGACCGGGTCCGAGTCGTCCGCTTCACGTGCGTCAGCCTAATGAGCGTCCGGCCCGCTGGTCGGATGTCACGCATTTTGGCGCCAGACCAGAGAGTGGACCGGCCAGTTCGGCTGGTCGTCGGCCGCCCCGGTACACCGCCGATCGCCGTAACGAGGCCGTCACAGTGCGTCGACCCGGTGCTTACACCGCGGACCTACGGTGATCCGGTTCGCGCACCCCGCGCGACATCGTTGGATCTCGCGTCGAGAGAGGCCGCACATGTCCGCCACAGAGTCGATCAGCAGTCATCACGACGGAACCCAGTCGCACGTCGAGGGCAGTGACTACCTGGCCAAGCGCCAGTTGAAGAAGGGCACCGCGGGGTGGGTGCTGCTCGCGGGTCTCGGCGTCAGCTACGTGATCTCCGGCGACTATTCCGGCTGGAACTTCGGCCTGGAACAGGGCGGGTTCGGTGGCCTGCTCATCGTGGCCGTGATCATCGCGGGCATGTACCTGGCCATGGTTCTCGGCATGGCCGAGATGTCCTCGGCGCTCCCGGCCGCAGGCGGCGGCTACACCTTCGCGCGGCGGGCGTTGGGACCGTGGGGTGGGTTCGCCACCGGAACGGCGATCCTCATCGAGTACGCCATCGCGCCCGCGGCCATCGCGACGTTCATCGGTGCGTACGTGGAATCCCTCAACCTGTTCGGGATCACCGACGGCTGGTGGATCTACCTCGCCGTGTACGCGATCTTCATCGGCATCCACCTCTCCGGGGCGGGGGAGGCGCTCAAGGTCATGTTCGCCATCACCGCGATCGCTCTCGTCGGACTCATCATCTTCGCGGTGGCGGCGGCGGGCCAGTTCGAGGCGTCCAACCTCACCAACATCGCTCCCACCGACGCCGCGGGCGCCTCGGACTTCCTGCCGTTCGGCGTCATCGGGATCTGGGCCGCCGTCCCGTTCGCGATCTGGTTCTTCCTCGCCATCGAGGGTGTGCCGCTCGCCGCCGAGGAGGCCAAGGACCCGTCCAGGAACATCCCCCGCGGCATCATCGCGGCGATGGGTGTCCTTCTCGTCACCGCGACCGCCGTCCTGGTCCTGGCCACCGGCGCCGGGGGAGCGGACGCCATCCAGTCCTCGGGCAACCCGCTGGTCGAGGCACTCGGGGACGGTGCGGCCGCGAAGATCGTCAACTACATCGGGCTCGCCGGCCTGGTCGCCAGCTTCTTCTCGATCATGTACGCCTACTCCCGTCAGCTGTTCGCCCTCTCCCGCGCCGGCTACCTGCCCAGGACGCTGTCGATCACCAACTCGCGCAAGGCGCCCACCCTGGCCCTCATCGTCCCGGGTGTCATCGGGTTCCTGCTCTCGCTCACCGGGCAGGGCGACATGCTGCTCAACATGGCGGTGTTCGGCGCCGCGCTCAGCTACGTCCTGATGATGGTCAGCCACATCGTGCTGCGCCGCAGGGAGCCGGACATGGAGCGCCCGTACCGCACCCCGGGTGGCGTCGTGACCACCGGATTCGCGCTCGTCATCGCCGCACTCGCCGTGGTGGCCACCTTCCTCGTCAACAGCACGGCCGCGTTCTGGTGCCTGGTGGTGTTCGGTGCGTTCATGCTGTACTTCGGTATCTACAGTCGGCACCACCTCGTCGCCAACTCCCCGGACGAGGAGTTCGCCGCACTGGCCAGAGCGGAAGCAGAGCTCGAATGACCACGTACACCCAGCAGATCTCGGGAACGACCTATCAGTTCGACGGCCTCGTCGAGCTGATGGCCACGGCGTCGCCCCAGCGATCGGGGGACGAACTGGCCGGGTGCGCGGCGTCGTCCGATGCCGAACGGGCCGCCGCGCAATGGGCGCTCGCCGACGTCCTGCTCGAGACCTTCCTCGAGGACCTGCTGGTGCCGTACGAGACCGACGAGGTCACCCGCCTCATCGTCGACTCCCACGATCGCGCCGCCTTCGCCCCGCTGGCCCACCTCACCGTGGGTGGCCTGCGCGACTGGCTGCTCGAGGTCGCCGCCTCGCCCGGGGCGGCCGCGACGCTGGCCTCCGTGGCCGCGGGTCTGACCCCCGAGATGGTGGCGGCGGTGAGCAAGCTGATGCGCAACCAGGACCTGATTTCCGTGGCTCC
>NZ_JAALED010000325.1:6704-12643 GCF_014145155.1 Dietzia sp. B19
GTTCCACACCACCGTGGGGTTGCCGGGCACGCTCGCCACGCGCCTGCAGCCCAATCATCCGACCGACGATCCGCGGGGCATCGCCGCGGCCACCCTCGACGGACTGCTCCTGGGCTCCGGCGACGCGGTGATCGGCGTCAACCCGGCGACGGACTCCCCGCACGCCACCTCGGACCTGCTGCATCTGCTCGACGAGATCCGGCAGCGTTTCGAGATCCCCACGCAGTCCTGCGTCCTGTCGCACGTCACCACGACGATGGAATTGATCGAGAAGGGGGCGCCGGTGGACCTGGTGTTCCAGTCCGTCGCCGGCACAGAGGGCGCCAACTCCGGTTTCGGAGTGGACCTGACGCTGCTGCGCGAGGCCAACGAGGCGGGCCGGTCGCTGCACCGCGGCACCGTGGGCGACAACGTGATGTACTTGGAGACCGGCCAGGGTTCTGCGTTGAGCGCGGGCGCACACCTGGGGACGGGCGGTCTGCCGGTGGACCAGCAGACCCTCGAGGCCAGGGCCTACGCGGTGTGTCGCGACCTCGAACCTCTGCTGGTCAACACCGTCGTGGGGTTCATCGGACCCGAGTACCTCTACGACGGGAAACAGATCATCCGCGCCGGACTCGAGGACCACTTCTGTGCCAAGCTCCTCGGGCTGCCGATGGGCGTGGACGTCTGCTACACCAACCACGCCGAAGCCGACCAGGACGACATGGACACCCTGCTCACGCTCCTCGGGGCGGCGGGCACCGCGTTCGTCATCGCGGTCCCCGGCGCCGACGACGTGATGCTCGGTTACCAGAGCCTGAGCTTCCACGATGTCCTGTACGTCAGGCAGGTGCTGGGACTGACCCCGGCTCCCGAGTTCGCGGCCTGGCTCGACTGTCTGGGCATGGTCGATGCGCAGGGACGGATCCTGGACGTCGACGCGACCGGATCTCCGCTCCGCGCTCTGACGGGGACGCGATGAGCGGGATCGAGCCGTCCTTCTGGGACGAGCTGCGTCGCAGCACCCAGGCGCGCATCGGGCTCGGCCGCACCGGTGACTCCCTTCCCACCCGCCGCGTCCTGGAGTTCCGGTCCGCCCACGCCGCCGCGCGCGACGCGGTGCACATGCCGCTGGACGTCGAGGCCCTCGCCTCGGAGGTGGACAAGCTCGGCATCGGGGAACCCGCCGTGGTCTCCTCGCAGGCCTCCTCGCGTGCGGAGTACCTGCGGCGCCCGGATCTGGGCAGGGTGCCGCAGGACCTGTCCTCGATCACCACGGGAGAGTTCGATGTGGGCCTCGTCCTGGCCGACGGCCTGTCGCCTCGAGCACTGATGGACCACGGCGCCGGGCTCCTCGCCGCGCTGGTGTCCGAGCTGTCCGAGCTGTACTCGATCGCGCCGCCGGTGATCGCGACCGAGGCGCGGGTGGCGCTGGGCGATCACCTCGCCCAGGCGATGGGGGCGCGCACGGTCGTGGTGATCATCGGCGAGCGGCCGGGACTGTCGGTCGCGGACAGCCTGGGGATCTACCTGACCCACCTGCCCGCGCCGGGCACCTCCGACGCCGGGCGCAACTGCATCTCCAACATCCACCCGCCGGACGGGCTGGGCTACGCCCGGTCCGCCCATATCGTCGCCCGGCTCATCGCGGGGGCCCGGGCGCTCGGCGCGTCCGGGGTGGCGCTCAAGGACACCTCGCGGGCGGTCGAGGTGGACGCCTCGGACGCGCTGACGATCGAGTAGCCCGGGCCCGTGGGCCTGCTTCTCAGGTCGCCGTGCCGAGAACAGCGCGACCTGCCCGACGTGCCGGGTGCTCACGTCGGCCCTGCCGGCAATCGCGGCGTCGACATCCGCCGTGGAGCCCCCGGGTACTGCTACCTGCGCTCGGTGTCTCGACTATGTCGCGAACGCCCTCGCCGAACGGGGTGAGCGGAGACGCGCGGCGTTGGCGTCGGCGAGCAGCGCGTCGACAGTCTCGCGGGCGCAGGTCTTGTTGGACCCGATGAACCCGCGGGGACCTCGCTTGATCCACCCGACCACGTAGGCGCCGGGGACCTCGGACCCGCCGGGGCGGTCGAGGACGCGGCTGTCTCGGTGGGGGATCGTCCCGGTGACGGGGTCGAACGGCACGCCCGGCACGGGCACTCCGCGGTATCCGACAGAACGCAGGACCAGTCCTGCGGGCAGAATTTCCTCGGTCCCCGGGCGGGGAACCGCTCGCACGTTCCCGTCCAGGCTCGTCAACTCCGTACCCGCGATCCGCAGTCCCTCGACGCGTCCGTCACCGACGACCTCCACGGGTGCGGTCTGGAAACGCAGGACGATCCGCGGCCTGCCCGTCCGTGGCGCGCGGGCGGCCACGTCCGCGAGGCAGTCGAGCATGAGGGATCTCTGGGGATCGGTCTCCGCCCCCGGATCGATCCCGTCCGGGGCGTCGACGCGCAGGTCGATGTCCTCACGCGAGGCCAGCCCGACGAGTTCGGGAAGGGTGAACGCGGCCTGGGCGGGCCCGCGTCGACCCAGCACGACGATCTCCCGGATGCGACTGTCCCGCAGGGCCTTCAGGGCGACAGGGGAGATGTCGGTCGCGGCGAGGGACTCCGCAGGGGTGGCGAGGATCCGGGCGACGTCGAGGGCGACGTTGCCGTTGCCCACGATGACGGCCCGCTCGTGGTCGAGCGGGACCCGGGCCTCGACGTGGTCGGGGTGGCCGTTGTACCAGGACACCACCTCCGTGGCGGACATGCTCCCGGGGAGCCCGGTGCCCGGGATCTCGAGGGGGCGGTCGGTGCTGGCCCCGGTCGCGTAGACCACGGCGTCGTGGGCGGCGGCGAGCTCGTCCACGGTGACATCCCGGCCGATCTCCACCCCCAGCCGGTAGGTGAATCCGGCCTGGGCCTCGATGAGCGCGAACAGGTCGGTGACCGACCGGGTCCTCGGGTGGTCGGGGGCCACGCCGTGCCGGGCCAGGCCGTGGGGGACGGGCAGGCGATCGAAGACGGTCACCTCGACGCCCGGCTGCCTGAGCAGCTCGTCGGCGGTGTACAGAGCGGCGGGGCCGGCTCCGACGATCGCCACCCGCAGTGGCTCCCCCGCGGGGCCGCGGTCCCGCACCAGACGGCGGATCGGGGGGACCGGCGCCTGGGGCGGGTACGGGCGAGACGGCGTGCTCAACACGGCGTTGAGGTCGAGGAAGACCTGCTCGCCAGGGGCGAGGCGGTCGTCGGGGACGATCGCCCCGACCGGGCACGCTCCCACGCACGCCCCACAGTCCACGCAGACGTCCGGGTCGATGTACAGCATCTCGGCGGTGGCGAAGTCCGGCTCGTCCGGAGTCGGGTGGATGCAGTTGACCGGGCACGCGTGGACGCAGGACGCGTCGGCGCAGCAGGCCTGCGTGACGACGTGGGGCATCAGACGGCGGCGGAGTACGAGACCGGCGGCTCGCTGCGGTAGCGGGAGGCGCGGCCGTCGATCTTCAGCGCCCGCCAGACCCGCCGGGCGAGCGGGTTCATCAGGCCGGACTGCTCGGCGAGCATCCGCACGTCGGAGAAGAGGTCGGACAGGAACTCGCGGGACTTCGGGCTGTCCCAGTACAGCTCGTCGATGACCTCGCGGGGGACACCGAACTCCTCGCGGAATTCCTTGGTCGGCTTGAGGATGGAGTCGCACAGCACCCGCATGATCACGGGGAAGGCCAGGGAGACCGCGAAGATCTGACCGCGGCTCATCCGGGGCGCGTGGCGGGCCACGTAGGTGTGCGCGAAGGAGATGTGCCGGGCCTCCTCGGCCACGTGGATCTCCATGATGCGGCTCAGGACGGGCGGGAGCTCGTCCGCGCCGCGCAGGATCTGCTTCTGCGTGTGGTCGATCGGCTCCTCGCCGGCGAGGACGCCGATGAAGAAGCCCACCGGTGTGAGGGAGGCGAACCACGGGATGATCGGCGAGACCCGGCGCATCCAGCGGGGCAACCCGGGTACGTCGGCACCGATGATGTTGACGCCCTGCTGGAACATCTGGGTGTGGTGGCACTCCTCGGTCGCCTCGTGGGTGAGGTACCGGAACTCGGCCGACCCGTTGTCCAGGTTCGAGATGTACTGCATGATCCCGCGGATCAGGATGTTCTCGAACTGCAGCCCGACCTTCATGATGTTGGCCTGGCGCCACAGCCCGATCTCGATCTGGGTCTCGACGGGCAACGCCTGGTACCAGGGGTGGGCGCCCAGCGGATCCACGTCCGCGGGCAGGACCCAGCGCTCGTCGGTGCGGTCCACACGGAAGTCGGGGTGATCCCAGGGGACGTCGACGAACGCGTCGAAGTGGCGTCGGACCGACGCCTCGGACAGGCGGAGGAGGGCGGCGTCATACTCCTCGCGGGAGCTGCTCGGGGTCGGGCTCGAGGGGGCGGTGGTGGGCGTGGGTGCGGTCATGGCGATCCCTTTCGTTTCCGACGATGTGGGTCGGAGAGAGCCTCGGAGTACAGAGTGACATTTGAGGTCTCTTTGTAACTGAGGCTAGGCAGCGCGGGCCCTCGTGTCAACGCCCGGGCGCCTACCGCCTACGCACCGTCGGAATGTCCCCGCCCACCGCGGAGTTGTGGGCCCAGGTGCCTCCTGGCGAACTCCCGGGCCACGTCGGGGTCGTCCAGATCGATGGTCGTGGAGGGGGTGAGGACGAATGAGATCACCAGACGGACGGTCACCTCGGCGGCCACGAGCAGTTCGTCGTGCGACCGGGAGTCGTCGAGGCTGGTGGCCATCTCCGAGGCGAGGAACTCGGCACTGCTGCTGACCAGGGGTTCGGCCCGGACGGTGAGATACGGGACGGCGACCTCGGGTTCACTCTCGAGGAGCCGGTTGAGCAGCCCGTGGGCGCGCAGGGTCTCGACGGTGTAGAGGAAGCCTTCGGTGAGCTTGGACTCCACGTCGTCGTACCGGTCGATCTCCTGCTTCAGCCCGGCCAGGATGCGTCCGGACTCGCGGAGCAGGACGGCGTTGATGAGCTCCTGCTTGTTGGCGAACCGGCGGTAGAGGGTCATCCGGGACAGGCCCGACCGCTGCGTGATGTCCCCCATCGTCGACCGGGTCACGCCGAAGAGCTCGAACTGCCGCACCGCCGCGTCGAGGAGCTTCTCCCCGATGTCGTCCGTGGTGCCGCTCGGCACGTGGCGGTCCAGGGCGGCGCGGATGAAGGTCGCGGCGGTGAACGGGAGATTCGCGGGCATCGGTCGATTGTCCCTCACCGGGCGCGCTCGCGCCGGGGTGTGGAATGACCCGGTGTGGCGGGACCCGGGACGTCGCGTCCGGACCACACCGTCAGTCCCCGAGCGCGCGACGGATGGCGTCGTCGATCCCGGTCATCTCCCACCCCGGGGGGAGCAGGTCCGTCGCCGGGCCGGCGGCCACCATCTCGTGGCGGAGACTCTCGATCAGCCCGGCGACGGTACCGGCGTCCACGTCCATGAGCGGGGACAATCCCGCCGCGACCAGATCCCACGGCACCCCGAAGACCGGGACGCGGAGTGTCGGGAGCCCGGCGACCCGGGAGAACCTGCGCAGCAGCGCGGGGTAGGTCAGCGCCTCCCCGCAGCCGAGGTCGCCGTGCCCGGTGCGGGGAGCCACTTCGAGGGCGTGACACAGGGCCTCGACGACGTCACGCTCGGCGACCGGCTCCACGCGGCCGCCGCGCATCCAGCGGGGGACCGGTTGGACCGGCAACCGTTCACACAGGGTGCGCATCATCTCGAAGCCCACCGAACCGGAGCCCAGGACGATGCCGGCCCGCAGGGTGAACACCGGCGTGGGTCCGTCCGAGAGCAGGTGTTGGACCTCGAGTCGGGAGGACATGTGCCGGGAGAGAGGCTCCCCGGGGCCTCCGGACGGAGCGAGTCCGGAGACGTACACGCAGCGACGGACACCGGCCGTGGCCATGGCCTCGCGCATCGCGGCCGCGCCCGC
>NZ_JAALED010000326.1:0-2673 GCF_014145155.1 Dietzia sp. B19
CCGGAGGGGGTGCCGTTGACCACGGCCCCGGCCGTGGGCGCGGAGACGGCGAGCGGGGCGATGACCGCGGCGACCGAGGCGAGCGTCGTCGCCACCAGGCGGGACGTGCGGCGTGACCCCCGGTGGGTGTCACTGCGGGAATCACTGCGGGAATCTCGGCCGCCCTGCTCGGCGCGGCTGTTACTCAAGGTGCCGCTGGGGCGGGTGAGACGCATGAGGCTCAGCGTAAGCGATGGGATCGACGTGCGCTGCCGCTCGGGGTGGGTCCTCATGGCTCTGGAATCGCGGCCCACCCCGCCCGCGTTACCCCGGGACCGACTGCGCCGGCGTCACCCGTGGCCCACTGCCCCCGCGTTGCCCGGGACCGACTGCGTCTCCTGGTCGACCTCCTTGTTGGCCAAGCGCACGGTCGCCACCACCATCAGGACGAGGGTCGCGGCGAGGATCGCCAGCTCGGGGCCGTCGACGGTGAACCACTCGCCCAGGACCACCACGCCCAGTCCCAGCGCGACGACGGGCGTGGTGACGGTGGAGGCGGGCACCGCCTGGTGCACGGCCCCCGCGGAGAACGACATCTGCTGCAGCGTCAGCGCGATCACCGCCGCCGCCACCAGTCCGTACACCTCGCCCGTGGTGAACACCTCGAGCAACCCGCCCGAATACCACCGGTCGGCCACACCCTTGGTGAGCAGCGCGACGTAGGCGAACGCGAGACCGCCGGCGACGCCCAGGAGCAGCGCCCGGTTGCCGTTGCGGCGGCGGTTACGGGACAGGCGCAGCAGCACGGCGATGGCCACGAGTCCGCCCGCGCACGCGAGCGCCCACTCGTACCAGGGCGGGTGCGCGTCCCCTCCCGTCGGTCGCCCGTAGATCACCAGGACGACCACGCATCCCGCCAGGACGTATCCCCAGAACAGTTCGGTCTTGGTCACCCGCCGGCCGGTCACCCACGCTCCGAGGGGGAGCGCGAAGGTCAGTGAGAGGACGGTGATGGTCTGCACGAGGATGAGCGAGCCGAATGCCAGCGCCCCACCCTGGAAGGCGAATCCGGCCAGGCTGATCGCCATGCCCGACCACCAGTACCTGCTGGCGAGAACGCCGAAGCGGCCCTCGAGCCGACCCCCGGCGCGGTCCTTCGTGCGGTGCCGCATCACGGTGCCGAAGGCCTGGCTGAGGGCGGAGGCGAGGGCCAGGAGGACGGCCACCCAAGTTTCAGTCATCGATGATGAGTAAACACCTCCCGTAATGTAGGGCTGCGTTAAGCCGATCAACACCGGAAGGGTGTGACCGCGTGGCACTCGTAGTGCAGAAGTACGGCGGCTCCTCCGTGGAGTCCGCAGAACGTATCCGTCGGGTGGCCGAACGGATCGTCGAGACCAGGAAGGCGGGCAACGACGTCGTCGTCGTCGCCTCCGCGATGGGGGACACGACCGACGAGTTGTTGGACCTGGCGGACCAGGTCTGCCCGGCGCCCCCGCAGCGCGAGATGGACATGCTGCTGACCTCGGGCGAGAGGATCTCCAACGCCCTGCTGGCCATGGCCATCAGTTCGTTCGGGATGGAGGCGTACTCGTTCACCGGCTCGCAGGCCGGGATCATCACCACCACCAAGCACGGCGACAGCCGGATCATCGACATCACCCCGGGGCGGGTCCGCGACGCCCTGGACCAGGGCAAGATCGCCCTCGTCGCGGGCTTCCAGGGCGTGTCCCGGGAGACCCGCGACGTCACGACCCTCGGTCGTGGCGGTTCGGACACCACCGCGGTGGCCATGGCGGCCGCGCTCGGTGCCGACGTCTGCGAGATCTACTCGGACGTCGACGGCATCTACACCGCCGACCCCCGGATCGTCCCCGACGCCCGCAAGCTCGACACCATCTCGTACGAGGAGATGCTGGAGATGGCGGCCGTCGGTTCGAAGATCCTCAACCTGCGGAGCGTCGAGTTCGCCCGCCGGTACCACGTGCCCCTGCGCGTGCGCTCGTCGTATTCGACCAACCCAGGCACGCTCGTGGCCGGAAAAGTGGAGGACATCCCCGTGGAAGACGCAGTCCTGACCGGAGTCGCTCACGACGCCTCGGAGGCCAAGATCACGGTCGTCGGAATCCCGGACCAGCCCGGGTACGCCGCCAAGATCTTCCGCGTGGTGGCCGACGCAGAGATCAACATCGACATGGTCCTGCAGAACGTCTCCAAGGCGGAGGGCAAGACCGACATCACCTTCACCTGCCCGCGTGAGGTCGGGGCCAGGGCCGTCGAGGTGCTCTCGCAGGCCAAGGACGACCTCGGGATCGACCAGGTGCTCTACGACGACAACGTCGGCAAGGTCTCCCTCGTCGGCGCCGGCATGAAGTCGCACCCGGGCGTCACCGCGACGTTCTGCGAGTCGCTGTCCGAGGCCGGGGTCAACATCGAGCTCATCTCCACCTCGGAGATCCGCATCTCGGCACTGGTCCGCGAGGACGAGCTCCCCGAGAGCGTCCGCGCCCTGCACGCCGCGTTCGAGCTGGGCGGCGAGGAGGAGGCCCAGGTCTACGCCGGCACCGGCCGCTGACCCGAGCCCCGGCCCCCCCACCACATCGAGAAGACAGTTCCCCACACATCGCCCGAGAGCGAGTGTGCGGAACTGTCTTTTCGTCGGCGCACTGCCCGCCGGCCGGCCGGTGCCCGCCC
>NZ_JAALED010000327.1:0-3443 GCF_014145155.1 Dietzia sp. B19
CACGGCCGCCACCACCAGCGCGCCGATCCCGCCGAGCGCGGTGGCCGCCACGTACGCGACCGTCTGCGGACCACGCGGGGCGGCACCGTCCGCGCCGTGCAGGCCGTCGGATCCGGAGTCGTTCACAGAGTGATCCGAGGGAGTGCGGGAGGTCACGAGGCGACCACCTCGTCGTCGTCGCCCCTCTCCCCACCCCCGGGGTCCGCCGCCAGGCCGTGTTGCAGGCGGCGCTCCACCCGGTCCACCTTCCCGCGCAACTCACCGGAGCGGCCGGGCCGCAGGTCGGCCTTGAGCACCAGACTCACCCGCGGGGACACCGCCAGGACCGCCTCGGTGGCGGCGCGGATGACGGGCATGACCTCGTCCCAGTCGCCCTCGATTGTGGTGAACATCGAGGTGGTTTCATGCGGCAGTCCGGACGCGCGGACCACCCGGACCGCCTCGGCCACGGCCTCGCTCATGGACGCCGAGTCGTCCGCGGTCGTGGTGGGAGCGACGGAGAACGCGAAGAGCATGACACCACCGTAAGCCTCCGCCCCGTCCCACGCAGATCGACTCCCGCCCGGACCCGACCGTCAGCCGCGGGACACCTGCTGCGGCACTCCGGGTTCGTACCCCGCCCCGGCGAGCAGCTCGCGGACGCGCGGGATGACCTTGCGGCCGTAGAGGTCGATCGAGTTCATGAGGTGCTCGTGCGGGGTGGGGCCGCTGGCGTACTTGAGGTCGAAGCGGTCCAATCCCAGTGTGCGCACGGTCGCGGCGATCTTCTGTGCGACGGTCTCGGGTGAACCCACGTACATCGCCCCGGACCTCACCTCGCGGTGGAAGTCGGCCTCCCCCGCGTCCCCCCAGCCCCGCTCGCGGCCGATCTTGTTGCGGTTGACCAGCCAGTGGGGCAGGGCCAGGGCGGCGGCCTTCTCGTCGGTCTCCGCGACGAAACCCGGCGAGTGCACGGCGATCGGCAACCGCGGGGCGTCGGTGCCCGCGAGCTGCGCGTTGGCCTGGCGGTACAGGTCGGCGAAGGGGGCGAAGCTGCCGGCGGGCCCGCCGATGATCGCCAGCATGAGGGGCATCCGGTAGCGGGCCGCGCGCACCACGGATTCGGGGCTGCCGCCCACGGCGATCCACGCGGAGAGCCCGCCCTCGGTCTCCGGGTACACGCGCTGGTCGACCAGGGGACGCCGCAGCTCCCCGGACCACGTCACCGGCGTCTCGGGCAGCAGCGCGGAGAACAGGTCCAGCTTCTCGCTGAACAGCTGCTCGTACTGCTGGAGATCGAGGCCGAACAGCGGGAACGACTCGGTGAAGGACCCGCGCCCCAGAACGACCTCGGCGCGCCCGTTCGACAGGGCGTCGATCGTGGAGAAGCGCTGGAACACCCGGACCGGGTCGTCACTGGACAGGACGGTGACCGCCGAGCCGAGCGTGATGCGCTGCGTCCGGGTCGCGATGCCGGCGAGCACCACATCCGGGGCGGAGACGGCGTAGTCGGGGCGGTGGTGCTCCCCCACCCCGAAGGCGTCGACGCCCACCTCGTCGGCGAGCACCGCCTGCTCGACGACGTCCCGGATCACCTGGGCGTGGTGGACCCGCGCGCCTCGGTCATCGACGGTGGTGTCGCCGAAGGTGTCGAGGCCAAAGGCGACGGAGTGTGACGCTGGAGATGCGGAGGTGGCGGGCGTGGCGGAGGTGGTGTGTTGAGTCATGCCCCCACTTTAGTTGATCTGTCAACCATAGGGTCTGCGGAGGTCCCTCTCGCCCCGGCCGGGCGGGTCTACAGTTCGTTCATGACGTTCACAGAGGCCGTGGAACTGGTGGGCAAGACCATGGACGCGGCCGGCGTGGCCGCCATCGTGGTGGGCGCGTTGGTGGCGGCCATGTTCGCCCTCGACCCGCGTCGACGACACGGCCCGGAGGGTGACGTCTACACCGCATTCCGGCGCCGTCTCGGCCGCGCGATCCTGCTGGGCCTGGAACTCCTGGTGGCCGCGGACATCATCCGGACCGTCGCGATCTCGCCGAGCTACGACTCGGTGGGGTTGCTCGCGTTGGTCGTGCTCATCAGGACGTTCCTCAGCTGGTCGCTCGAACTCGAGATCTCGGGCCGGTGGCCGTGGCAGAAGCGAGCCGGATCGCGAGCCGACCGCACCCGGCATGATGGAGACGACCAGGCGCGAGCCGACGTGCACGAGAGCGAGAGGACCACACCATGACCGACACCGATCACGGACCCCACCCCTACGTCGTCAACATCGAGGACGCGACCCTCGCCAACACCAACTACCGGACCACGCTGTGGACCGGGAAGCACCTGCAGATGACGGTCATGGCGATCGCTCCCGGGGACGACATCGGCCTCGAGGTGCACGAGGACCACGACCAGTTCCTGCGGGTCGAGCAGGGTCGCGGTCGCGTCCAGATGGGACCGGCCGAGGACCGCCTGGAGTTCGACGAGGAGGTCGGCGACGACTGGGTGATCCTCGTCCCCGCCGGGTCGTGGCACAACGTCACCAACATCGGCGACGAGCCGCTCAAGGTCTACTCGATCTACGCCCCGCCGGAGCACGAGCACGGCACCGTCCACGCGACCAAGGCCGAATCGGACGCCGACGAGCACTGAGACACCTCGGGCACAGGGCCACCTGGGTCCCCGAGCTCGTCCACGGCGTCAGGCGCCGGCGGGCCCCTCGTCCCGCCGGCGCCTCGTCGCGCGCACGTACCTGGTGAGCATCGTGTCCATCAGCGCCGGCGACAGGCGCTGCAGACGCCACGTCGCCCGCGCCCGCGCGGGTTCGATCACGAGCGCCCGGTTCCCCAGGACACCACGCAGGACGCTCTCCGCCAGCAGATCCGGGTCCAGCGGCTCCCGCACGCCCTGACCCTCGAGGTAGTAGTGACGGCCGTCGAAGCCGTCGAGCTCGCCCTTGTCCAGGATCGCGGTGTCCACCGCAGCCGGGCACACCACGGTCACCCCGACGCCGTGGCCGGCCGCCTCCGCGCGCAGCGAGAGCCCGAGCCCCACCACCGCGTGCTTGGTCATGGCGTAGCTGGTGATCAGGCCCGCCGGGCACAACCCGCCCATGGAGGCGGTGAGCACGAGCGATCCCGTTCCCCGGCGGATCATCTCCGGGTACGCGGCGTGGACGCAGTGCACGACCCCGCGGATGTTCACGTCGACGATCGCGTCCCACTGCCCCAGGGTGAGCAGCTCGGTGTCCCCGCCCCAGGTGATTCCGGCGTTGGCGAACATCAGGTCCAGGCCCCCGTGCTCGGCGACCACCTCGCCGACCAGGTCCGACACCGCCCGGGCGTCGGTGACGTCGAGCGCCTCCGACCGGGCCGATCCCCTTCCCGTCGTACCCGGGGTGATCTCCTCCGCCACCCGCCGGGCGGCCACCGGGTCGATGTCCGTCACCACGACGTGGGCGCCGGCCGCCACCAGG
>NZ_JAALED010000328.1:0-2494 GCF_014145155.1 Dietzia sp. B19
AGGTAGAGGCCCTTGGACCGGGCGTGCTCGACCCCGCGTCGCCACCACCCCGGGGCGTCGCCGACGAGGTCCGTCCCGGCCTCTCCGGCACGCCCGCTGCCCTCCGTGAGGGAGAACTCGTGGTGCCAGCCGGCCAGGAGAGCGCGCCCCTCGCCGGGCCGGACGAGGGCCATCCACATCCCTTCCGCGCCGACCCAGTGCAGGGCCGAAGGTGTGGGCGGGGAGTGTTCCAGGCCCACCGCGGCGCGCACGGCGGCGTCCACGGCGAGGAGGGAGGCGATGTCGTCGGGCGTCGAGTCCAGGTCCACGGGGAGCAGGGCCATGGGCTCACGGTAGCCGGTGACCGCCACGGCGAGGTGACGATCGCGGTGAACGTCCGGCGACCCCTCGGTGTCCGGCCTCGGTCTTCGTTCGCCGGTCCGGCTGCGGCGACACCTGTCGACTCCTACGGTGTCACCATGGACAGTGTGACCACAGACGACGGCGTTCCCCCCGGGCCACGCCTACCCGGCCTGGTGCAGGCCCTGCTCGCACTCTCGGCCCCCGCGGCCGTCTTCCCGGCCGCCGCCAGGCGGTACGGGGTGCCGTTCAAGCTCGACCTGATGCCCAAGGGCCGGACGGTGGTCGCCGTCGCCGATCCCGCCGACGTCAAGGACGTCTTCGCCGGCTCGCCGTCGGTCTTCCACGCGGGCAAGGGCAACGAACTGCTGCGGCCGCTGTTGGGGGAACACTCTCTCCTCCTCCAGGACGGTGACGAACACGCGCGCGCCCGCCGGCTCCTCGCGCCGGCGTTCGGGCGCCGCGAGATCGAGGGGTACCGCTCGCTGGTCGAGGAGGTCACGACCGAGCAGTTGGATCGCTGGCCGAGATCGGGCCGGGTCCGTGCGCACGTCCTGTTCAGCGAGCTCACGCTCGAGGTGATCCTTCGCGTGGTGTTCGGGGTGACGGACTCGGCCCGCCTCGACCGGATGAGGCCGATCGTGGCGCGGGCGGTGGACGCCGGGCCGGTGGTGATGATCGGCATGGGCATCCTGCCGCTGCGCCGGTTCCGGCCGTGGAGCCGACAGGTCCGGGACCTCGCGACCATCCACGCCTTCCTGCATGAGGAGATCGAGACGACCCGCCGGGACCCGGCCCTGTCCGGGCGACGGGATCTGCTGGCACTGCTGGTGCGGGCGTCCGCCCAGGACGCGCAGGGGTTGTCCGACGAGGAGTTGCGCGACCAGCTGATGACCCTGGTGGCCGCAGGACACGAGACCACGGCCACCGCCATGGCGTGGTCGGTGCTCGAGCTGGCCCGGCATCCCGGGATCCAGGATCGATGTGTGTCCGAGATCGCCACCGGCGGCACGGAGTACCTGGACGCCGTGCTCAAGGAGTCCCTGAGACTGCACCCCGTCGTCCCGATGGTGATGCGGGAGCTGCAGGAACCCGCCACCGTAGGCGGCCGCACCTACCCGCGGGGGATGACCATCTCGCCGTCGATCATCCTGGCCCACCGCGCGCCGGCCGCCTACCCCGCGCCCAAGGAGTTCGACCCCGGCCGATTCCTCGGCGACGTCCCGACCCCCACCACCTGGCTGCCCTTCGGCGGCGGCGCCCGCCGGTGCATCGGTGCGTCCTTCGCGATGATGGAGGGCGAGGTGATCCTCCGGCAGGTGTTGGAGCGCTACCGGCTCGACCGCGTGGGCAGTGGCCACGAGTGGCCCAGGGCGCGGAACGTGACGCTGTATCCCTGGCGACGCGCACGGGTGGAGCTGCGACCGAGGTGACGCAGGGCCGCCGCGACGGGCCGGTGATGTGCGTTTCGGTGGAGATTTTCATACCGTAGGAGGGGTGAACGCTTCCCAGTCGCCCTCGCCGCAGGTCGAAGCGCCTCGCGCCTCGGCTCCCCGCATGTACACGTGGATCTCCGAGACCGGCAGGGTGATCGAGCAGGTGAGACTCGTCCGGAAGGGCGAGTCCTCCCGCGCCCGGGGTCGGATCGTCTCCGCCGCGCACCCCGACCACCAGGCGTTCACTCTGGAGTACCAGGTCGAGATCGGATCGGACCTGGCCCCTCACCGGGTGCAGCTGACCGTGTCCACCGAGGAGTACGAGCGCACCATCGACCTGGTCCGCGATGCCGAGGGCTCCTGGCTCCTTGACGACCCTTCCGACACCCGATCCCGCGTGGGCGGCGACGGGGTGGTCGACGTGGACGTGACGTTCAGCGTGTTCTTCGCCAGCGTGATCAGCCGACGGCTCGGACTGCACTCGCAGCCCGGTTCGATCGAGCAGCGGGTGCTCTCGGTGGACTCCCTGACGCTCGACGTCACCGAGGACTCGGTCACCTTCTCCAGTGACGACGAGAAGGTCCACGGGATCACCGCCACCGCCGCCACGAGCGCGACCGTCGACCCCGACGGGTTCATCCTCGACGTCACCGGGCTCAGTCGGCGGGTCTGACCTCCCGCCCGGCGGCCCCGGCGGCGCGGAGGTCCGCGAGCCAGCC
>NZ_JAALED010000033.1:0-5902 GCF_014145155.1 Dietzia sp. B19
GCCGCGCCGACCGCCTCGACGACCTCGTGGGCCGGATCCGGGAGGCCGGGGGACGGGCCACCGCACGACCGGTCGACGTGACCAGCGCGGAGTCGGTGGCGGCGTTCGTGGCCGCCGCCGGTGAGGCGTACGGCCCTCCCGAGGTCCTGGTCTCCAGCGCGGGCACCCTGAAGATGGCCCGCGTGTGGGAGATGGAGCCGGACGACTTCGCCTCGCAGATCGACATCCACCTGCTCGCCGTGCAGCGGCTGCTCCACGCGGTGGTCCCCGGGATGGTCGATCGCCGTCGGGGCGACGTGGTCCTGATCGGCTCCGACGTCGCCTACACAGCCCGGCCCCGCTCCGGGGCGTACGTCGCGGCCAAGGCCGGCCTGGAGACCATGGCCCACCAGGCCCGCAAGGAACTCGAGGGCACGGGGATCCGCCTCGGCGTGGTCCGCCCGGGCCCGGTGATGACCGAGATGGGCACCGAGTTCGACCCGGAGACCGCGGAGTCGGTCATCAACGACTGGGTCAAGCACGGCTTCGGTCGTCACCCGCGCATGTGTAAGCCGGCCGACCTCGCCCGGGGGGTCGCCGCCATGGTGTCGATGCCCCGCGGCGCCCAGATCACCGAGCTGGAGATCCAGCCGGAGGCCCCAATCGAGGAGGACTACTCGTGACCAGTACCGACAGCTCCACCGACAAGCCCACGGACTTCTCCACCCTCACCGAGCCGCTTCGGGTCTCCGGCGGCGAGGGGGAGCTCGGGCACATGGACGAACTCCGTACCGACCCGATCGGCCTGTTCTGGCGGGTCCGTGAGGAGTGCGGCGACCTCGGCGTGTTCAAGATCGTCGACCGCGACATCTGCCTGGCCTCCGGGGCGGCCGCGAACGAGGCCTTCTTCCGTGCGCCGGACGAGTCGCTGGACCAGGCCGCCGCCTACCCGTTCATGACGCCGGTGTTCGGTGAGGGCGTCGTGTTCGACGCCAGCCCCGAGCGCCGCTCGGAGATGCTGCACAACACCGCGCTGCGCGGCGAGCACATGCGCCAGCACGCCGTCACCATCCCCCGCGAGGTCCAGCGCATGGTGGGCGAGTGGGGCGACGAGGGTGAGATCGACCTCCTCGAGTGGTTCTCCGAGCTCACCATCTACACCTCCTCGGCGTGCCTGATCGGTCCGAAGTTCCGCGAGCAGCTCGACGCCCGGTTCGCGCACCTCTACCACGATCTCGAGCAGGGCACCGACCCCCACGCGTACATCGACGCCTACGCAGACATCCCCGCGTTCCGCAAGCGGGACGCGGCGCGAGCGGGGCTGGTCGAGTTGGTCTCCGGGATCATGGACCAGCGGATGGCCGAGCCGCCGGCGAGCAAGGAGGACCGCGACCTCCTCGACGTCCTGGTCTCCGTCAAGAACGACGACGGCACGTACCGGTTCACCCCGGACGAGGTCACCGGCATCTTCATCTCCATGATGTTCGCCGGACATCACACCACCTCCGGTACCAGCGCGTGGATGCTCATCGAGTTGCTCAAGCACCCGGACTACCTCGCGCAGGTGGTCGCCGAACTCGACGAGGTCTACTCCGACGGGGCCGAGTACAGCTTCGGGGCGTTGCGTCAGATGCCCAGGGTCGAGAACGCCCTGAAAGAGACGCTGCGTCTGCACCCGCCGCTGATCATCCTCATGCGGGTGGCGCAGGAGGACGTGCAGATCGGCGACCACGTCGTCCGCGCCGGGCAGACCGTCGCGGCGTCCCCCGCGGTCTCCAACCGGCTGCCGGAGGACTTCCCGGACCCCGACTCCTTCGACCCGGAACGCTATGCCGAGCCGCGCCAGGAGGACATCGTCAACCGGTGGACCTGGATCCCCTTCGGCGCCGGACGGCACCGCTGCGTGGGCGCGGCGTTCGCCCAGCTGCAGATCAAGGCCATCTTCTCAATCCTGCTGCGGGAGTTCGAGTTCGAGCTCGCGCAGCCGCCCGAGAGCTACCACAACGACCACTCCAAGATGGTCGTCCAGCTGGCCCAGCCGTGCACCGTCCGCTACCGGAGGAGGCAGCGCAGGTGAGCGGGCAGCAGCCGATGCGGGTGGAGGTGGACTTCGACCTGTGCCAGGGGCACGCCGAATGTCAGGCGGAGGCCCCCGACTGGTTCACGGTCGGCAAGGGCTCCGAGGCCAAGGTGCGTGCCAAGCGGGGCGTGGTCCCCGACGACCAGCTCGAGGCCGTCAAGGCCGCCGTCAAGTACTGCCCGACGCAGGCACTCCGCCTCGTCGAGAACCAGACCCACCAGGAGTGAGTGACGTGACCCGATACGACCGCGCCGAGATCGCCGAGTTCGTGCAGCGCTGGATCGAGGCCAACGCCGAGTGCGAGCGCAACAAGGACTGGACCCCGCTCGCCGACTTCTACGCCGAGGACGCCACCTACGGCTGGAACTACGGCACCAAGGACGACTTCATGGCCGTCGGCCGGGACGAGATCCGCGACATCGCGCTGGGCCAGGAGATGGCCGGGCTCGACGGCTGGGAGTACCCCTACATCCGGACCATCATCGACCCCGAGACCGGCGACGTGCTCTGTCTGTGGAAGCAGATCGCCCGCGACACCGTCGACCCGAAGACCGGGAAGCCGTACGAGGTCCACGGGCTCGGCGGGTCGTGGTTCCTCTACAACGGTGACCAGAAGTGGAAGTGGCACCGCGACTTCTTCGACTTCGGCAACGTGGTGGACCTGTTCATGCGGATGTACGAGGCCGACGCGCTCACCGATTCGATGAAGGCCCGGTTCGAGGCGGCCGGGGACAAGCCGGCCGGGTGGTATCGCATCGAGGACAGCCCGGCCCCCTTGTGGCCGGTGTCCGCCCCGGACGAGGTCTGAGTCCGGTGGCCGCGCGCGACCGGATCGTCAACAGCGACCCCCTGGAGTCCCTCGACCACGCCAGGCTCGCCAGGCTGCTGCCCGACCTGCTGCTGATCGGCCAGCTCATCGACCGGGCGGGGATGCCGGCCCTGCTCGGCGAGTTCGGTGTGGACGGGATGCGCGATGTGGCGATCGAGGAGTGGCAGGCCGCGAGCCCGCACTACACCCGGCGCATGAAGGAGGCGCTGTCGATCACGGGAGACGGCGTCGCGGAGATCTTCAAGGGCTTCCAACTGGATGTGGGGGCGCCGCCGGAGTTCATGGACTTCCGGTACGCGGTCACCGACCACGACCACGGCGAGTTCTGGCTCGACCACTGCGGTGCGCTGATGGACGTCGAACCGATGGGGGACCGGCTCGTCACCACGATGTGCCACGACATCGAGGACCCCACCTTCCCGGCCACCGCGCTGGCCACCAACCCCCGGGCCGTCGTGGAGCCCATCCACCGTCCGCCGCGCAGCCCGGAGGGCCGGACGCCGCACTGTCACTGGACCGTGCGGATCGACCCGGATTCAGAGCCGGCGGCGTGGCCCGAGCCGGCGGTCGAGTCCGCGAGCAGCCGGTTGATCGACTTCGCCTTCGAGCCGCCGGAACCGCGGGACACCACCGGTGAGGGCCCTCGGGACGACTACGCCGGTCCGCTGTTGACGGATCTGAGCTTCCCCGAGTTCACCGCGGCCGCGCTCGTCCGCATGACCCGCGAGGTGTACCTGCAGATGCACCTGCTGGCGGTGGGTTTCCACCAGTCGGTGCGTCGCCGGTCGGACGCCGAGACCGCGGACCGGCTGCTCGCCTACCAGGCGACGGGGATCGCGGGGGTCGCCGCGGGACGGATCCGCGACGTCCTCGGCGTGGAGGGGGACGCACACGGGTTGGCCGCCGTGCTCGATCTCCACCCGCTGGCCGGTCCGACCGCCTACACGGGGTACTCGTCGTCGGTCTCCGGCGACGGCGCGAGCGTCACCGTCACCTGGGACACCGCGGCGGACGCGTTCGCCGACGACACCTGGATGCCCCTGCTCGCCCGGGACGGCCTGCGCCCCCTCGCCGCGGCGGCACAGGCGGTCGACCCGCACTGGACCGTGGAGCGCGTGCCCTCGGACGGCTCCCGGGTCGAGGCCGTCCTCCGGCTCGGAGACGTACCAGCGAAGGAGTCCGACGAGGTCGCCGTCACCCGGATCAGCACCGGGGCGGCGTTCGACTTCGGACCGGCCCGCACGCCACTGCCCATCACCCCGGTCTGAGACCGGACGCTCGCCCGAGACAGCACACCCGACCCCGTCACGGAGGACACCACATGGCACACAACCTGGCCGACCTCTTCGAACACGCCGTGGACGCCTACGGCGCCGACCGTCTGGCGGTGGTGGAGGGCGAACGTCGTCTCACCTACGCCGACCTGGAGGCCGAGGCCAACCGGTGGGCCTCGGCGCTCGCCTCCCTGGGCGTCGGGGCCGGCGACCACGTCGGTGTACACCTGCGCAACGGGGTGGACTGTCTGGCGCTGATCCTCGGAGTCCTCAAACTGCGGGCGGTGACCATCAGCATCAACTACCGCTACTCGGGCCCGGAGCTGCGCTACCTCTACGACTACTCCGACACCAGCGTGCTGGTGTTCCACCGCGAGTTCGGCGCCGCGGTGACCGAGGCCGTACGAGGGCTCGACGCCGTCCGGCACACGATCATGGTGGAGGACGGCTCGGGCGTCGACACCCTTCCGGACGGTGTCCTCCCCGCCCGCGAGACCCTGGAGGCGGCGTCGGCGGAGCGCCCCGGGGTGGAGCGGAGCGGCGACGATCTCTACCTGGTGTTCACCGGAGGCACGACGGGCAAACCGAAGGGTGTGATGTGGCGTCAGGAGGACCTGTGGCGCAGCCTCGGAGGTGGCGCGGACTACCACACGGGTGAGCCGGTGCCCGACGAGTTCCACCAGTCCAGGGCGGGTCTGGGCGGTGACCCCATGCGCTACCTCATCCTGCTCCCGCTCATCCACACCTCGGGCATCATGCCCAGCTTCACCGGCCTGTTCGCCGGCGGCACCATGCACTACCTCCCGCACTTCCGGGCCGCGGACGTCCTGGAGGAGATCGAGACCGAGAAGATCCAGGTCGCGGTGGTGGCCGGTGACGCGATGGTCCGGCCACTCGTGGATCTGATGCGGCGGACCGACCCCGACACCTCGAGCATGTTCATGGTCTCCTCGGGGGCCGCCCTGTTCTCGCCCTCGGTCAAGGCGGACCTGCTCGAGCTCCGTCCCGATCTGATGATCATGGACGCGTTCGGCTCGTCCGAGGGCGGCTTCGGCGGCCTGGGCGTGGTGACCAAGGCCGATCTCGACGACGGGTCGCTCTTCGCCGACCACGGTCCCCGGATCCCCAGGGGTACCACCCTGCAGCTCGTCGACGACTTCGACGAACCGCTGCCCGACGACTCGCAGGAGATCGGCTGGATCGTCAAGAGCGGGTACCAGCCCGCCGGCTACTACAAGGACGAGGCCAAGACCGCCGAGACCTTCCGGGAGATCGCCGGCAGCCGCCGGGTGTTCACCGGCGACCGCGGACGGTACGACGGCCCCGACACGATCATCATGCTCGGCCGGGCCAGTCAGGTGATCAACTCCGGCGGCGAGAAGATCTTCGCCGAGGAGGTCGAGGCCGCGCTCAAGGCGGTGGCCGGGATCGAGGACGCCGTGGCGTTCGGGGTCCCGGACGAGCGGTTCGGGCACCGGGTCGGCGCCGTGGTCCAGTGGGCGGATGCCGCACAGGACTCATCGCCGGACTCCTCGCCGGACTCCTTGCCGGGCACCGGCCCGCGGGACCTCGACGCCGTCGGGCACGCCCTGCGCGAGCACCTGGCCGGGTTCAAGATCCCCGTGGCGTACTGGGTGGTCGACCGCGTCGAACGCCATCCCAGCAGCAAGACCGACTACGGCTGGGCGCGCCGTCTGGTGGCCGAGCGTGCCCCCGACCTCGACCGGCGCACGGACGCCG
>NZ_JAALED010000329.1:0-2615 GCF_014145155.1 Dietzia sp. B19
GATCGAGGCCGCCGGGCGGACGCAGCCGGAGTGGGCGGCCGTGCCCGCCCGCGACCGGGCCGAGATCCTGCGCCGCGCGTACGAGCTGATCCTCGACCGCGCCGACGAGCTGGCGCTGCTCATGACCACCGAGATGGGCAAGCCGCTGGCGGAGGCCAAGGGCGAGGTCACCTACGGGGCCGAGTTCTTCCGCTGGTTCTCCGAGGAGGCCTGCCGCATCCGCGGGGACGCCCGCCGTTCGCCCGACGGGAGGACACGTCTCATGGTGACCCACGAACCGGTCGGGCCCTGCATCCTCATCACCCCGTGGAACTTCCCCCTGGCCATGGCCACCCGCAAGATCGGCCCGGCCGTCGCCGCCGGCTGCACCATGGTGTTCAAACCGGCCAACCTCACGCCCCTGACCTCACTGTACGTGGTGGACCTCCTGCGCGAGGCGGGGCTCCCCGACGGCGTCCTCAACGTCGTGTGCACCACCGAGCCGGGCAGTGTGGTGGAACCGTGGATCGACTCCGGGATCGCCCGCAAGCTGTCGTTCACCGGGTCCACGCCGGTCGGCCGGATGCTGCTGGAGCAGTGCGCGCGCGGGGTGCTGCGCACCTCCATGGAGCTCGGCGGGAACGCCCCGTTCGTGGTGTGCGAGGACGCGGACATGGACACCGCCGTGGCCGCCGCGATGGCCGCCAAGATGCGCAACATGGGCGAGGCCTGCACGTCGGCCAACCGGATCCTCGTCCACCGTTCGGTTCTGGACGAGTTCGGTCGGCGCCTCACCGAGAAGATGTCCGCCCTGACAGTCGGCGACGGCACGCGGGACGGCACCGACGTGGGCCCGTTGGTCGAGGAGAAGGCCGTGGCGAAGGTGGTCGACCTGGTCGACGACGCCGTGGGGCGCGGGGCCGAGGTGCTGTGCGGCGGATCGCGGACCGAAGGACCCGGGTACTTCTACCCGCCCACCGTCCTGACCGGAGTGGCGGCCGACTCCGACCTGATGTCCACCGAGATCTTCGGTCCCGTGGCCGCCCTGATCCCGTTCGACTCCGACGACGAGGCGGTGGCCCTGGCCAACGACACCGAGTTCGGCCTGGTCTCCTACGTGATGACCGAGAACCTGGACCGCGCGATGACCATGTCCGAGCGCCTTCAGGCGGGAATGGTGGGCGTCAACACCGGGATCGTGTCCAACCCGGCCGCTCCGTTCGGCGGCATCAAGCAGTCCGGGCTCGGCCGCGAGGGCGGGCTCACCGGGATCGAGGAGTTCGTGGAGACCAAGCTCGTCGCGATCCCGGTGCGCTGATCGCCTGACGCCCTCCGCCGGTGGGCGGTTCGGCGGAAGGCGGTGGGCGGTCAGCCGGTGGGCGGTCAGCCGGTGCGGACCCGCCCGGCGAGCCGGTGCCGCTCGGCCTCGGACATCCCGCCCCAGACGCCGTACAGCTCGCGGTGGGCCACGGCGTGCGCGCGGCACTGTTGGATGACCGGGCACTGCGCGCAGAGCTTCTTGGCCGCCGTCTCCTTGCGCCGGCGCAGGCTCCTCGACTCGTTCTCGGAGTTGTAGAACAGGTCCGGTACGTCCTGGCACATCCCGTACTCTGCCCAGGCCCATCGTTCGTCGATCCTTCTCGTCGCGGTCGTCATGGCACTCCCCCCGTCGGAACCAGCTTCATTCACGCTCGAGGGAGTTCGGCACACCCCCAGGGGTGGGACGGGTCACAACTGTTAAAGTTCCCAGATGCCGGTCAGGGTCTCGGTGGAGAACGACTACACACTGGTCATCGCCGGTGTGCACGCACTGCTGGCCGCGTACCCCGGCCGCGTGGAGGTCGTGGTGAACGGGCCCGGCTCCCGCGCAGGTGTGCCCGTGGACGTGGTGCTGTTCGATACCTTCGCCTCCCCGGTCGACTGGCAGGCCCGGTGCTCGGCCATGGCCCTCGACCCGGCGATCGGGGCCGTGGCCGTCTACTCGTTCGTCACGGATCCGCGCGCTGTCGACGAGGCCTTCGCCTCGGGGGCGACGGGGTATCTCTCCAAATCACTGTCCGGCGAGGAGCTGCTCGGGGCCGTGGAACGGGTCGCGGCGGGTGAGCGGGTGCGCCTGCTCGGCCGCGACGGCGAGGACACGTCCCCCGGACTGTGGCCGACCGGCGACGTGGGCCTGACCCCCCGGGAGTCGGAGATGCTCGCGCTGATCGCCCAGGGCCGGTCCAACGAGGAGATCGCCGCGGCCTGCTACCTGTCGATCAACACGGTCAAGACCTACATCCGGGAGGCCTACCGCAAGATCGGGGTGACCACCAGACCGCAGGCGGTGGCGTGGGCGATGCGCAGCGGGCTCGCGGTCTCCCGCTGATCGCGCCACTCACCGGTCCCCGCCGCCCTCGCGGACCCGCGCGAGCCCGTCCCTCATGTGGTCGACCAGCAACTCCCTGGCCCGATCCGGGTCCCCGGCCCGCACGGCGTCGGCGATCGCGCGGTGTTCGGCGAGCCTGGACTCGGCGTCCGAGTAGGTGCCGCGCATGGCGTGCAGGCACATGCTCGTCTCGACCAGGACGGTCTCGTGCACCCGCGACAGGCGGGGGCTCCGGGCCGCCTCGACCAGGACGTGATGGAAGTCCAGG
>NZ_JAALED010000330.1:0-3375 GCF_014145155.1 Dietzia sp. B19
GGGCGCTCGGCCTGCTCTCGGACGCCGAGCACCTGCTGCGCGAGCGATCCGCGATCTCGGCGCACTGAGCGCGGCACCACGCCCGACCGGGGGCGCGCGGGCACCGGCCCCGGTACGGTCGCGTCCATGACGGACCACATCTCGGCAGACCTTCTCCAGGGCATCCTCGACGAGGTCCGTGACGACTCCTCGGGCGAACTGGTCCCGCACCTCGGCGACTACGAACACCCGAACCCCGACGCCCTGGCGATGGCGGTGTGCGACCTCGAGGGCACCGTGACCTCGGCGGGGGACGACGACATCCGCTTCGATCTCCAATCCGCCTCCAAGCCCTTCGTGTACGCCCTGGCCCTGGACCAGAAGGGCGTGGACGAGGTGGCCAAGCGGATCGGGGTCGAACCCTCCGGGGACGCCTTCAACGAGATCTCCCTCGAGGCCGGGACCGGCCGGGCACCCAACGGTCTGGTCAACGCCGGGGCGTTGGCCGCCCACGCGCTCGTCGGGGACACCGACGACGACGAGGTCTCGCGCTTCGAGCACATCCGCGCACTGCTCTCCCGCCTCGTCGGCCGTGACGTGGAGGTCGACGAGGAGATCGCCGACATCGAGGCCAAGAGCGCACACCGCAACCAGGCGCTCGCGCACCTCCTCGCCGAGGAGGGCACCCTCGCGGACGACCCCCACGAGGTGGTGGCGGGGTACGGACGCCAGTGCGCGGTCCGCGTGGACGTCCGGGAACTCGCCCACATGGCCGCCATGTTCGCGAACGGCGGTCTGAAGCCCGGCAGCGACGAGCGGATCCTCGGGCGCAAGGCGGTCCGCTACGCCAACAGCGTGATGTTCACCTGCGGCATGTACGACGCGGCGGGCGACTGGGTCTACCAGGTCGGACTGCCCGCGAAGAGCGGGGTGTCGGGGTGTCTGTTCGCGGTGGTTCCCGGTAAGTTCGGGATCGCGGCCTACTCGCCGCGCCTGGACGAGCACGGCAACAGTGTCCGGGCGGCGGCCGCCATCGAGCAGCTGTCGGACCGGTTCGACCTCCACGTCCTCGACCACGTGCGCGGTGACGGGTTCGGCCCCGCCGCATAGGGACGACTATCCTCGGGAGTCGTGACCGACTCGACCCCCGCCGCGACCGAGCCCGCCGACGACACCCCCGAGCAGCTGCGTATCCGTCGCGACAAGCGGCAGCGCATCCTCGATTCCGGCGTCGACGCCTATCCGGTCGAGGTCCCCCGCACGCACGGGCTCGTCGAGATCGCCTCGGATCCGCGCTTCGTCGCCCTCGAGCCCGGGGAGGAGACCGACGTCCGGGTCTCCGTCGCGGGCCGCGTGCTGTTCGTCCGCAACACGGGCAAGCTCTGCTTCGTCCGACTCCAGGACGGCGTGAGCCCGGACGCCGACCTGTCGGTCCCGGCGACCGAGGGCGGGCCCGACTCGTTCGCCCCGCAGTTGCAGGCGATGCTCTCGTTGGCCAACGTGGGCGAGGAGCGGCTCGAGGCGTGGAAGCAGGACGTGGACCTCGGTGACCACGTCTCGGTGACCGGCCGCGTGGTGCGGTCCAGGCGCGGCGAGCTGTCCGTCATGGCCGACTCGTGGGTGCTGGCGGCCAAGTCGCTGCGTCCGTTGCCGGTGGCGCACAAGGAACTGAGCGAGGACACGCGCGTCCGTCAGCGCTACACCGACCTCATCATGCGCGACACGGCCCGGCGCAACGCGGTCACCCGCATCAAGGTCGTCCGGGCCCTGCGGGACGCCCTCGACAGGCGGGGGTTCCTGGAGGTGGAGACGCCGATGCTGCAGACGTTGCACGGCGGCGCCGCCGCCCGGCCGTTCGTCACGCACTCCAACGCCCTGGACCTGGACCTGTACCTGCGCATCGCCCCCGAGCTCTACCTCAAGCGATGCGTGGTGGGCGGCATCGAGCGGGTCTTCGAGATCAACCGCAACTTCCGGAACGAGGGTGTGGACTCCTCACACAGCCCCGAGTTCGCGATGCTCGAGACCTACCAGGCCTACGGGGACTACGACACGTCCGCCACGATGATCCGTGAGGTCATCCAGGAGGTCGCGCGCGAGGTGTTCGGCACCACCACCGTCACCCTCGCCGACGGCACGGAGTACGACCTGGGCGGGCAGTGGCGTGAGATGCGTATGTACCCCTCGCTCAACGAGGCCCTGCGCGCGCAGCACCCCGAGGTGGTGGGGAACACCGACGAGGACACCGTCACGGTCGACTCGACGGTCGAGGAACTCACGGAACTGGCCGGCGAGGTCGGGCTCGAGGTGCCCTCGGGCAGGGGCTGGCTGCACGGCAAGCTGGTCGAGGAGCTGTGGGAGCACCTGTGCGGTGACCAGCTCGAGGGGCCGGTGTTCGTCCGCGATTTCCCGGTGGAGACCTCCCCTCTGACCCGCGATCACCGCACGGATCGGGGGGTCACCGAGAAGTGGGACCTCTACGTCCGTGGGTTCGAGCTGGCGACCGGCTACTCGGAGCTCGTCGACCCGGTGATCCAGCGTCGCCGGTTCGAGGACCAGGCGCGGCTCGCCGCGGCCGGTGACGACGAGGCGATGGTGTTGGACGAGGACTTCCTGGCCGCGATGGAGCAGGGGATGCCGCCCACCACCGGGTTGGGTATGGGGATCGATCGTCTGCTCATGGCGCTCACCGGGCTGGGCATCAGGGAGACGATCCTGTTCCCGATGGTCAAGCCGCTACCGCGGGACTGACGCGACCGTCACCGGCGACGCTCTGGCTGCGTCAGTCCGGCTGCGCCCACGCCGCCGCCACGAGTTCGCGGAGCACGGGTTCCCGGATCCGGGCCAGGGTCGTCACGTAGAGGCACCCCGTGCCGGTCTTGTGCGGCCCCAGCGTCGCGAGCAACGCGTCGGCTCCCGGGGCCCCGAGCAGTCCGTAGAGGCTGATGGCGGAGGCGCGGGGACTGAAGCCCACCCGGAGGGTGTCGCCCTCACGACCGCTGTCGTACACGTAGTGGTGCGTGCCGTAGCCCACGATCGACGGGCCCCACATGGACGGTGGTTCGCCGGTGACCTCGCCGAAGAGCTCGAGCAGGCGCAGGCCGTCCTCCACCCGCCGGGCGGTGGGCAACCCCTCGATCCACTGCCGTGGGGAGCCCGGTGTCTCGAGAAACGCCGTGTTGTCGTTGCGGCCGGTGGCGCGGGGCCGCGAGAGCGGATCGGCGAGGGACAGCCCCGCCGCGGACAGTGCGTCGCGCAGCACGCCGAGCTGGGAGGGGCCGACCCCGTGCAGCGCCAGAACGTCCCTCTCGGGCGTTCCGTCCAACTGGCGGAGGTCGGTGATCCCGGCCGCGGCGAGGGCGCGGGACGCCGGCGCGGAGAGCCGGGGGAGGGGAA
>NZ_JAALED010000330.1:3462-5957 GCF_014145155.1 Dietzia sp. B19
AGCGCCCGGGTCGAGACCGGACCGTGACAGCGAGTCGCCCGTCCGGGTGACGTGCCCCGGACATAATCACGGCATGAGAAGAATCCCCTCACGAGTGTTGGTCGGCGCGGTGGCGGCGTTGCTGGTCGCAGGGACCAGCACCTCCGCCGCCTCGGCCCAGGTGTCGCTACCGCCGGAGGCCCAGCAGGTGCTCGATCAGGCCCTGGCGGGATCCGTACAGGCGGACGCGGACCTGCGCACCGCCGCCGGCGGCTGGCTGGAGTCGGCGGGGATCACTCCTCCGCCCGGGTTCGTGCCCCCTCCGGCCGCGCCCCCGCCGCCGCCGGACCCCACCCCGCAGAGCCCGTGTCCGCGTACGGCCGCCGCGTGCGTCGACCTCGACGGGAACCGGACCTGGCTGCAGTCGGGGGAGCGGCTGAGCTACGGGCCGGTACGGATGTCGCACGGAAGGGTCGGTTGGGAGACCCCTCGCGGGACGTTCCAGGTCACCCGGAAGGTGCGCCACGAGGTCAGCCGTCTGTTCGACGACGCCCCGATGCCGTACTCGGTGTACTTCGTGGGAGGGATCGCCTTCCACGAGGGCGATCCGGCCTACGAGTCGCACGGGTGTATCCGGATGGACCGGCCCGCCGCGGCGACTTATTTCGAGAGGCTGCAGGTCGGGGACACCGTGGTGGTGTTCTGACGCCTCACGAGCCGGTGAACATGCGGGCCTCGGCGCGGTCTGGGAGAAGGTACTCGGCGGACTTGGCCGCCAACGCCGATCCGATGATCACGAGGATGAATCCGATCGCCGCGACGAACGGACCGTAGGTGACCGAGGTGCCGTCCGGCAGGCCCGCCAGCATCGGATCCGAGGTGTCGGTCGAGTTGAACAGGACCCAGACGAAGATGAGGTGGGCGATCAACACGAGGGACGCGAGTACCGCGTTGGCGGCCGCGAAGAATCCCAACCGGGTGAACAGCGTGACCGCCACCAGGACCGACAGCACGAGAAGCCCCAGGAAGTTCAGGGGCGCCATCGCGCGCAGGTCCAGGATCTCGGTGAGGTCGAGCGCGCTGATCCCTCCGCCGGTCCCGGTGCTCAACCAGGGGAGGTACAGACTGAGCAGGGCGAGCGCCAGCCCCACTACGGCGATCAGGCCGCCGACGCGGTTTCGCAGGTGCGGGATGATCTTGCCGCCGGTCGGGGTGCTCGCCGACGACGGCGAGGTGCGGGTGACGGGCGTTGTCTGTGCGGCCATGGCGGGTGCCCTTAATCGGACCGGAACCTGTGAAGTGAGGTAAGTCACATAATAGGCGGGGTGTCCGGGTTCTGCCACAACGGTGCGTTCCGGCCGGACGGTGCGGTGGCGGACTGTGACCGCCGGACCGGGCCCGCCCGTCACGTCACGGGATCGACCGGATAGCGAGCGGACCGGGCGGCCCAGGCCGACCCCGCCGACACCATCACGAACCCGAACGCGGCCACATAGGGCCCGGAGGTCACCGTGGCGTTCGCGGGCAGGCCCGAGAGTGCCGGCTCCGTCGACCCCGTGGACAGGATCAGGGTCCAGACAAAGGCGAGGTGTCCCACCAGGACCCCGATCGCCACCACCGCCGCCGCGACGGCGAACGACCCCAGGCGGGTGAGCGCGGTGACGGCCACGAGCAGGGCCAGGACAAGTAGTCCGACGAACAACACCGGTGCGACGCTGCGGACGTCGATGAGCTCGGTGATCCCCAGGGCCGAGATCCGCTCGTCCGCGCCCGTGGCCAGCCACGGCAGGTAGAGGCTGAGTAGCGCCAGCGCCAGACCGGCGGACGTCACGAGCGCCCCGATCCGGTTCCGGACGCGCGGGATCCGCTTGGTCCGTGCGGGGGTCCTGGTCGGGAGGGGGACCCGGTGGGGTGCGGGTGGGGTGTACGCGGGCATGGCGATCACGCTCCGGGCGGGGTCGACGGACGCGGGTGCGGTTGCTCACATCGTAGGAGGCGGGCCGCTCCGGAGCATTGCGGCAGGGCGGTTCGTTATGGTAACGGGATCCTCAATGTCGACGGTTGGTCCGACGAGTGGGTTCGGCGCCCATCGGGTCCTCCGGCCACGGGTGCCGGGGATAGCGGCCCCGCATCTCCGCCCGTACACCGGGATAGGCCTCGCGCCAGAAGAACTCCAGGTCGCGGGTCACGGCGAGTGGCCGTCCGGCGGGGGAGAGCAGATGGACGGTCACGGGGACCCGCCCGTCGCAGATCCGGGGTGAGGCGGTCCACCCGAAGCACTCCTGCAGCTTGACCGCCAGCACCGGTGCGGCGTCGGATCCGGGTTCCGGGTAGTCCACGCGGTATGACGACGAGCTGGGCACCTGCAGGCGGTCGGGCACCAGATCGTCGAACCGGGCCGCCTCCGGCCACGGGAGCAGTCGCCGCAGCGCGGGGCCGATGCCTCGTCCCGCCAGCTTCCCGCCGCGCGCGAGGGCGTCGACCTCAGGCCCGAGCCACTCGCTGAGCCTGTCCGC
>NZ_JAALED010000331.1:0-2484 GCF_014145155.1 Dietzia sp. B19
GGCGTGGGTACTGCCGGGGGAGCCGGCGGTGGGGTCACCTCGGTACATCCGGGTACCGGACGGCCGGGCTCGCCCGGCGGCGCGGGCTCCGGTGCCGCGGTGGGCCGACCCTCCCAGCCGTCCGGGCAGTGCTCGGGGGTCTTCGGTGGTTCCACGATCGGCCTGGGCTTGTGGATCTCCGGCAGGTCCGACGGCAACGGGTAGGAGTTGACGGCGTAGCCGTGCGCCCAGGCGTTGACGTTGGCCACGTACGCGAGCGAGTTGTTGTAGGCGAGGACCGCCCGGGTGCGGGCCGCGGGGTCACCCATCGAACCGCCCTGTCCACACAGCAGGGTCGCGGCCGCGAGTGCACCGTCGTAGATGTTGTTGGGGTCGGCCACGCCGTCGCCGTTGCCGTCCCGACCCAGCACCGCCCAGGTGGAGGGGATGAACTGCACGGGGCCGACCGCCCGGTCGAACTCGGTGTCGCCGTCGAACCGCCCGCCGTCGGTGTCGGTGATGACGGCGGTGCCGGGCAGCGAGCCGTCGAGGCGGGGACCGAGGATGCGGCCGATGGTGTTGCCCTGCGCGTCGAAGCGTCCACGGCCCTGGTTGGATTCGACCTGGCCGATGCCCGCGAGAAGTGTCCAGTCCATCTCGCACGCGGGCTTCTCGAGGTTGAGGCGGTCGGTGGCGCGGTGGTAGGCGTCCAGGGCGATGCCGGGGATCCCGAGGGGGCCGTCCGGGATCGTCGCGGGCTCGATGTGTGCGGCGCCGGGGTCCCGGACGTCGCTCGGCGGCGGGTTCTCGGAGGTCGGAGTGGTGGCACCCGCCGCGGTCGTCGTCGGATCCTGGGTGGCGGTCTCGGCCGCCTGGACGATTCCCGAGGCCCCGGTGGGCCGACTGTGGTCCATCGTCAGACTCACGGCGGTGAGCACGCCGATCACGCCCGCGGCGACCGCGGCGCTGGTCAGTGCCCGTCGATCAGTGTTGTGCGCGATCTTGCGCAAAGTTCCCCCTACAACGTCCGGACGGTGTCGCGAGCGGGGTGCGTCGCGGCATCGCTGCCGTGCTGGTCGACGCTACCTCCGGCCCCTGGTGTCTGAATCGCTTTTGCGGCGTTCGGTGTTACCGCCGTCACAATTCTGGTCCGCGAGCAGCGATTCTATGCGCTCGATCGAGCTCCTGAGGTCGTCGAGTTCCCGGCGGAGGTAGTCGCGGGTGACCGTCTCACCCACGGAGAGCCGGACGGAGGCCAGTTCCCGGGCCAGGAACTCGGTGTCCGCCTTGGTCTGGGTGGCCCGCAGCCTGTCCTCCGCGATCGACTCCTTGTCGCGGTCCTCCTGACGGTTCTGGGCCAGGAGGATGAGGGGGGCGGCGTAGGCCGCCTGGGTGGAGAACGCGAGGTTGAGGAGGATGAACGGATAGGGGTCGAAGCGCATCGCCACGACCGTGACGTTGATGAGGATCCAGACGATCACGAGGATCGTCTGGATCAGCAGGTACTGGCCGGTCCCGAAGAACCGGGCGATGGCCTCGCTGTACCGGCCCACCGCGTCCGGGTCGACACTGATGCGGGGCCGCCGCGAGGTGACGGGTGTGGAGAGAGCGGAGCGCGTGCCCGGTTCGGTCACCGACGGACCTCCCTGTGGTCGTGGAGGTCCATGTCACGCCAGTCCTCGGGGAGCAGGTGGTCGAGGAGGTCGTCCACCGCGACCGCCCCCAGGAGATGGCCCTCGTCGTCCACGACGGGACCGCACACGAGGTTATAGGTGGCGAAGAACCTCGTCACCGAGTCCACCGAGTCGGTGGGACGCAGGCTGGACAGGCTGGTGTCCACGGTCTCGGCGACCATCGTCGACGGCAACTCCCGGAGCAGCGCCTGGATGTGGACGCATCCGAGATATTTGCCCGTCGGGGTGGCCGTGGGGGGTCGGACCACGAAGACGAGGCTCGCCAGCGCCGGGCTCAGGTCGGGATTGCGGCAGTGGGCCAGGGCTTCCGCGACTGTCGTCTGGGGGGACAGGATGATGGGTTCCGGCGTCATGAGCCCGCCGGCGGTGTCCGCGTCGAACGTCAACAGGCGGCGGACGGGTGCGGAGCCCTCCGGATGCATGAGTTCGAGGAAGGACTCGGCGTCCTTCTCCGGCATCTCGCCCAGCAGGTCCGCCGCGTCGTCCGGATCCATCGCCTCGAGGACGTCCGCCGCCCGTTCCAGCTCGAGTCGGGTCACGATCTCGGTCTGCTCGTCGTGGGGCAGTTCCTGGAGGATGTCCGCGAGTCGTTCGTCGTCGAGGGTGCGGGCCACCTCGAGCCGACGCACCTCGGGTAGTTCACGCAGGGCGTGCGCGACATCGGCGGGACGGAGATCGGCGTAGTGCTCGACCAGGCTCTCGGCTCCGTGCTCCGGGGTGCCGATGGCGTCGTCGTCGAACCCCTCGATCCGGCTCCAGGGCTGGATCGACACCGGCCCCCGGCGGCCGAGGGGCCCGCGCCCACGACGGG
>NZ_JAALED010000332.1:0-1578 GCF_014145155.1 Dietzia sp. B19
CTCGCCCGGCTGGTCCCCGCCGGCGTCGACCGGGCCGGCCAGCCCACGCGGGCCCGGTTGGTCCTGTTCCGCAGGCCGCTCACCCGCCGGGCACCCGGCGGGGACGACCTGAGGGACCTGGTCTACTCGGTCCTGGTGGAACTCGTCTCGCAGCACCTGGAGATCTCACCGGACGAGGTCGAGGCCGGCCCCAACGAGAACTGACCACCCCGCGGGGTGGTCAGGAAGGTGCCGAGCAGGCGCCGTCGAGAGCCCGGATGACACCGGGCCCTGACGAACTCACATCACGGCCTCGCGCTTGATCCGCCGACGCTCGCGCTCCGACAGTCCGCCCCAGATACCGAAGCGCTCGTCGTTGGCCAGCGCGTACTCGAGGCACTCGGCCTTGACCTCGCAGCCCGTGCAGATCTTCTTCGCCTCGCGGGTCGAGCCACCCTTCTCGGGGAAGAACGCCTCGGGATCGGTCTGGGAACAGAGGGCCCGGTCCTGCCAGCTCTCCTCCTCGTCCTCCACGAAGAGCGCACCGGTGCCGAAGTCGACCAGGGTCAGCTCGGGTCCCGCTGCGGTGCGTGACTGTCGATCCACGGTCATCCCCTCGTGTTACGTTGCTCGTCGCTCGTGCGTCTGCCCGGCCCGGCGTGCCGCTCCGATACGAATGACACACCTGTGATTACACACATGCGAGTCGCCCAGGTCAAGCGAAATCGGGGATACCTAGCATTTTCGTGCGCCGGTCCCACGAGAGACACGCCGCGGATCGTGTGGCGTGGGACACCCCCGCGAGTCGGGGTGGGGTCCGAACACCCGGCCACCCGGGCCGCACCGCCACCCCGTCACTACTCTGGGTCGACGTGAGGATCTGTGTATTGGCCGGTGGCGTCGGTGGCGCCCGTTTCCTGCTCGGCGCACGTCGACTTCTCGGGCTGGACCCCGCGTCCGGGGCCGCGGACACCCCGCTCCCCGGAGGGGACCCCGTCCACGGCCTCGACGCGGTGGTCAACGTCGGGGACGACGCGTGGATGCACGGCGTCCGGATCTGCCCCGACCTCGACACCTGCATGTACACCCTCGGCGGGGGCATCGACCCCGAACGCGGATGGGGTCACGCGGGCGAGACGTGGAACTGCCGCGACGAACTCGCCGCCTACGGAGTCCAGCCCGACTGGTTCGGTCTCGGGGACAAGGACCTGGCCACCCACCTGGTCCGCACCCAGATGTTGGGCGCCGGCTACCGGCTGACCGACGTCACCGAGGCGCTGTCCACCCGCTGGTCCCCCGGCGTCCGCCTGTTGCCGGTGACCGACGACCGATGCGAGACGCACGTCGTGGTGCCCGACGACTCCGCCGACGGGTCGGGCTCGAAGGCGATCCACTTCCAGGAGTGGTGGGTCCGGTACCGCGCGCAGCTGCCCGCCTCCGGATTCGTGCAGATCGGCGCCGAGGCCGCCCGGCCCACCGCGGAGACGCTCGACGCCATCGAGGCGGCCGACCTCGTCGTCGTCGCCCCCTCCAACCCCGTGGTCTCCGTCGGCGCGATCCTCGCCGTCCCCGGGATCCGCGCCGCCCGTGACTTCGGGC
>NZ_JAALED010000333.1:0-3133 GCF_014145155.1 Dietzia sp. B19
GGCGCCCCCGAGCGCGCGGCGGCGGGCGGACCCCCACCGGGCATCGTGGCCAGTCGGCGACGCAGCTCAGCGACGCGGTCCGCCGTGCCGAGGCCGGACAGATCAACGACAGAGGTGCCCACTACCATCACCACCAACTCCTACCCCGGACGACACGCCGCCAACCGCTCGGATCGAACTATTTTTCGATCACGGGGAACAGTGAACACCACGAGTCCGACACAGTGCAAGAACACCTGTTCGAACGGGGTTCTCCTCGTCGTCGTCCCCCGTCGTTCACCCGGAGCATCTACCCTCGGTGACCATGAAGGCCTCCATCGGGAACCGCATCGTGCTCATCGGCGCCGGGGACGTGGGCATCGCCTACGGCTACGCGCTCGTCAACCAGGGCCTGGCCGACCACCTGTCCATCATCGACATCGACCACGACAAACTGGTCGGTGAGGTCATGGACCTCAACCACGGCGTCGTGTGGGCACCCTCCCCCACCCTCGTCACGGAGGGCACCTACGACGACTGTGCGGACGCCACGATGGTGGTGATCTGCGCCGGCGCCGCCCAGCGACCCGGTGAGTCGCGGCTCGACCTGGTCGGCAGGAACATGGCGATCTTCGAGGGGATCGTCGGCGACATCATGGCAACCGGCTTCGACGGCATCCTGCTCGTGGCCACCAACCCCGTCGACATCCTCGCCCAGGCCTCGTGGCGCTACTCCGGCCTGCCCTCCGCGCAGGTCATCGGCTCCGGCACGATCCTCGATTCCGCGCGTTTCCGGTTCATGCTGGGCGAGTACTACGACGTCGCCCCGATGAGCGTGCACGCCTCGATCATCGGCGAGCACGGCGACACCGAACTACCGGTCTTCTCGTCGGCCAACGTCTCCGGGGTGCCTCTGCGCCGGGATCTCGACGGGGACCCGGCCACGCGGGAACGATTGGCCCAGATCTTCACGGAGACCAGGGACGCCGCCTACCGGATCATCGACTCCAAGGGGTCCACCAGTTACGGCATCGGCATGGGGCTCGCCCGCATCACGCGCGCCGTCCTACGCAACGAGCAGGTGTCGCTCCCGGTCTCCACGTTGCTGCGGGGCGAGTACGGCGAGGACGGGATCTACATCGGTGTGCCCGCGGTGATCGGACGGACCGGCGTGCAACGCGTGGTGGAGCTGGAACTCGACGCCACCGAGACCGAACAGTTCGCCCGCAGCGCGTCTGCGCTGCGGGCGGTGTCGGAGCAGTTCGAGATACTGCGCTGAGTCAGGGGGTGGCGGGGGGATCACTGGCCGGGAAGGACTCGTCGCCCCACTCGTCGGCGACCGCGTCGTCGTGGTCATACCGGGCCTTGTCCGCGGGCTCCTCGGAATGCTGGCCGATGCGGTCAGGGTTCTGCGGACTCGTCATGATTCATCCTCCTGCCGCCGTACGGGGTGTGCGGCGATACTCAGATTACCGGAGACCACCGGCCCCGGGCGCGACGGAGAACACACCATCGCGGTCACTACGGGAACAGGAAAGAGCGCCATGCACAGCACCGACTACACCGACACACTGATCCTGCCCGCACCCGACACCAGGGCCGAGACGGCCACGGCACCGCCGGCCGGGAAACGCTCGATCGCCGAGTTGCAGTACGAGAGGCTCTCGGGTGCGGACTACACCTGGACGAGCGACGATCTGATCTTCGACGTCCACTGCGCTCGCAAGGGCATCGGGGAGGCCGACCGCGCGGCCGAACGCGAGCGGTTCTTCTCCAAGGGCCAACCCTGCCTGCGCACCTCCCCGTTGACCAAGACGTACGGCTGGGCGATGCACTTCGACTCCGGCGGGAGGATCGCGCTGCTGCCCATGGGCTCGGACCGTCTGGCCGAACTGCAGACCGACCCGTCCGTGACGATCAGGACCGCCATGAAGAGTTCCCGCTAGCCCGGCTCGACGTCCGGCAGGGAGCGCAGCCACCCGAGCACCGGGTCGCAGATGACCCGGGCGAACTCCTCGTACCCGGCGGGGCCGGGGTGTGCCCCGTCGCCGGCGGTGACCTCGCGCATCCACGCGCCGCCGGGCCGCAGTGAATCGAAGGTCGGCACGAACGGCACCCCGGCCTCGGCGCACACCGCGGCCATGGCCGCGGCACGGGCGGCGATCCGCTCGTTGACCTGCTCCCACATGACCGGTGGCGGCCCCACCACCAGGAACCGCCCCTCGGGAGCACGGGCGATCATCCCCCGCAGGGCCGAGACCGTGCCCGCCTCCTCGACACGGAGGGCACCCTCGTGCTCCATCACGTCGTTGACGCCGAACTCTGCGATCACCGCCGTGGTCGGGAACGCGGCCCGTCGGCGGTCGACCTCGTCCCAACGGTCCAGGATCATCTCGGAGGTGTCCCCGCCGATCCCCGCGACGGTGGTGTGGAGGCTCAGGCCCACCCCGGCGCCCTCCTCGACCAGGTGCGCGGTCCATCCACGTCCGGTCTCGTCGCCGTACCCGGCCACGAAGGAGTCACCGATGATGCAGACGGGGAGGTCGCGCGGTTCGCTCACGACGCCACGGTAGCTGGCCGGCGAAAACGCCAAGAGTGTTCCGCACACCCCACTCCGGGCAGATGTGTGCGGAACGCTCTTCGCGACGACACGGCACCGAGGGTGGGGGCGGCGTGCGTCAGTCCAGGTGTCGGGACTGCGCCCAGCGGGTGAGCGCGTGCCGGTTGGACTGCTGGGTCTTGCGCAGCACGTTGGAGGCGTGCGTCTCCACGGTCTTGACCGAGATGAACAGCTTCTCCGCGATCTCCTTGTAGGTGTACCCGCGTGCCAACAACCGCAGCACCTCCTTCTCCCGCGGAGTGAGGGAGTCGACCTCCGGGTCGTGGACGGGCTCACCCCGCTCCTCCGGCCCGGGAGCGGCGCGGGCGAACGCGTCCAGGACGAACCCGGCCAGGCGCGGGGAGAACACAGCGTCCCCGTCGGCCACGCGGCGCACGGCGTCGGCGAGCTCCCCACCGGAGATGGTCTTGGTGACGTATCCGCGCGCGCCGCCGCGGATCACGGCGATCACGTCCTCCGCGGCGTCCGAGACACTCAGTGCGAGGAAGGTCGACACGGGCGCCTCGGACGTGCCGGACGCGTCGGCCGTGCCGG
>NZ_JAALED010000334.1:0-2340 GCF_014145155.1 Dietzia sp. B19
GTCGGAGGCGTCGGCGGACGGGTCCACGGCCTTCTCCGCCCGTCGGCGCATCCGCTCGGCGTGCTCGGCCTCGTCGAGGGCGGTGGCCTCCTCGAGGGTCGGGGCCGAACCGCCGAGACGGGCCGGGACCCAGTTCGCACCGGGCGGGTACGGGCCGTAGCGCTGCGCGTACTCGTCCTGCAGCCGCTCGAGGGTGGCCTGCATCCGCGAGCGCAGCTCCTCGGTGCACTCCTCCACCGGCTCGTACGCCGGCGTCGGCTCGCCGACCTCCATCATGATCGGCACCTTCGGGCGCAGCAGCTTCTTGGGCAGGCCCTTGGTCCACACCCGCTGCGAGCCCCACAGGGTCACCGTGATGATCGGGACGTCGGCGGCGAGCGCCATCCGCACCGCACCGGACTTGAAGCCCTTGACCTCGAAACTGCGACTGATGGTGGCCTCGGGGAACACGCCCACCAGCTCTCCGGCCTTGAGCCGGTCCACCGCCTCGTCGAACGACGCCTTACCCGCCGTGCGGTCGACCGGGATGTGCTTGAGCTCCCGCATGATCGGCCCGGAGACCTTGTGGTCGAACACCTCGGCCTTGGCCATGTAGCGGATGAACCGCTTGTGCAGGCGCGCCGGGATGCCGCCGTAGACGAAGTCGAGGTACCCGGTGTGGTTCATCACCACCACGGCCCCGCCGACCTCGGGGAAGTTGCGCTCGCCGCGCATCGTGATGTCCAGTCCCTGGACTTTGAACATTGTCCGGGCGAACCCGATGATCCCCGTATAGAGCAGCTCCACGGCCCCCAGCGTAGCGGCCCACCCCGGGCGGCGTGATCCGCTGCCGGTAGGTTCGGCGGGGTGGATGACGACGAGCCCTTCGATTCGGTCGACCCCGCGGCGCGCAGTCGCCACTATTCGTGGCCGCCGCTGCCGAGCGAGTCCGAGCGCAGCCCGCACGCGGGGCTGGACGCCCTGCGGGGGATCGTCGACGGCGAGCGTCACCTCTCCCCCGGCGCGCACACCCTCGGCCTGGCACTGACCTCGGCGTCCGATCGCGTGGTCGCCATGACCGCCACACCCGGGGATTGGGCCCTGAACAACGGGGGGACCGTGCACGGCGGGATCGTCTCGGGGTGGGTCGACTCCGCCCTGGGCTACGCCACCGCGACCGTCGTCGACGAGGGCGTGGGCTACAGCACGCTCGACCTGACCGTCCGGTACATCCGCGCGCTCAGGTTGGAGAAGACCCCCGCGACGATCCATGCCGAGGTCGAGCACGTGGGCCGGTCGACGTGCGTCGTGCAGGCCAAGGTCCTCGACACCGACGGTCGGACCTGCGCCAGCGCGAGCGGCGTGATGATGCTCTTCCGGCCCTGAGCCGATCCGGTCAGCGGGGCGGCTCGAGCACGTCCTTGCCGACGAACGGCCGCAGCGCCTCGGGCACGACCACGGAACCGTCCGCCTGCTGGTGGTTCTCCAGGATCGCCACGAGCCAGCGCGTGGTGGCCAGCGTGCCGTTGAGGGTGGCGGCCGTCTGGGGCTTTCCCCCCTCGTCCCGGTAGCGCACCCCCAGCCGGCGGGCCTGGAACGTCGTGCAGTTGGACGTGGACGTGAGCTCCCGGTAGGCACCCTGGGTCGGGACCCACGCCTCGCAGTCGTACTTGCGGGCGGCCGACGACCCCAGGTCCCCACCGGCGATGTCGATCACGCGGAACGGCAGCCCCATGGCCTGCAGCATCTCCTTCTCGAAGCCCAGGAGGCGCAGGTGCTCGGCGTGGGCCTCCTCCGGCTTGCACCAGGAGAACATCTCGACCTTGTCGAACTGGTGCACGCGGATGATGCCGCGGGTGTCCTTGCCGTGGCTGCCGGCCTCACGCCGGAAGCACGAGGACCAGCCGACGTACCGCTTGGGTCCGGCCGACAGGTCCAGGATCTCGCCCTGGTGGTAGCCGGCGAGCGCGACCTCGGAGGTGCCCACCAGGTAGAGGTCGTCGGCCTCGAGCCGGTAGATCTCGTCGGCGTGGGCGCCGAGGAACCCGGTGCCCTGCATGATCTCGGGGCGCACCAGAACGGGCGGGATCATGAGTGTGAAGCCGTTGGCGGTGGCCTTCTGCGCGGCCAACTGCAGCATGCCCAGCTGCAGGAGTGCGCCGTAGCCGGTGAGGAAGTAGAAGCGCGCGCCCGAGACCTTGGCGCCGCGTTCCATGTCCAGCAGCCCCAGACTCTCCCCGAGCTCGAGGTGGTCCCTCGGCTCGAAGTCGAAGCTCGGGATCTCGCCGATCCGCTCGATCTCCACGAAGTCGTCCTCGCCCCCGGCGGGGGTCCCCGCCTCGACGACGTTGGAGAGGAGCC
>NZ_JAALED010000335.1:0-3864 GCF_014145155.1 Dietzia sp. B19
TCGGATCGGCGCCGGTTCAGATCGGCGCCGGCTCAGATCGCGTATTCGGCTCGGACGTCCCGGGTCCGCTTGTGCTCGAACCAGAACGACAGGAACGGGACCGTCCCGGCCAGGGCGGTCAGCAGGGTGCGGGAGGCGGGCCACCGGGCCTTGATCGCCAGGTCGAGGGTCATGAACAGGTAGAAGATGTAGAAGACACCGTGGGCCTGTCCGATGTAGGTGAACCAGTCGGGAGCGTCCGAGGAGTTCTCCAGGATCAGGTACTTGTAGATCATCTCGACCGTGAGGACCAGCAGCCACACGCCGGTGATCCAGGCCAGGACGCGGTACCGGGCGAGCGCCCCGCGGACCTTGCCGTCGGGATCCGGCTTGCGGTCGTCGGTCTCCGGGGTGGCTGCGACGGTCATGTGGTGTGTCTCTCCTGGTGACGGTCGCCGGCGGCCGCGTCCTGACGGGCCAGCTCGGCGAGGTATGAGTTGTAGGCGTCCAGAGCCTCATCTCCGGTCCGGGCCTCCGCGGCGGGACGCCGGGGCAGAAGATCCGCGGGGATCTCCGTGACGATCTCCTGCCTGCGCGAACCCCGGCGCAGGGGCGGAGCGTCGGGGTGGCCGTCGACCTCGTCGTCGTCACCCTCATCCCCGTCGGCACCGGCGGCTGGGAGGGCCGACTCGGCCTCGTCGGCCTCCAGTCGCACGTACTTCAGGTACGCGTAGACCAGGAACCCCGCCAGGAACGGCCACATGAAGGTGTAGCCGAGGTTCTGCACCGTCCCCGTGGCCTCCTGGTAGCGGGCGAGCTGCCAGAACCCCATCCCCAGGCAGAAGATCGAACCCAGGACGACGAACGCGATCCACGAGGGGCGGTGCCTGACCTTGGTCGAGACCGGCGGACCGGAGGCGGGGTCGCCTCCGACCGTGCGGTCGCTCAGGGTGTCGGACACCCCTCCACGATACCGCCGACGGCGCGGTAAGCTCACCTCGCCCGGCACCCCCGGGCGGGCGCCCGTGGCGGAATTGGCAGACGCGCTGGATTTAGGTTCCAGTGTCTACGGACGTGGGAGTTCAAGTCTCCCCGGGCGCACCGCACAGATCGCGGTTCAGTCGAGCTCGTCGATCAGCCGGGCGAGGATGTCGTTCATCGTGAGCAGACCGATGAGGTCGTTGCCGCGGACCACGACCAGGCGGTTGAGGTGGAACCGGCTCATCATGGCCGCGGCCTGGTTCACCGACAGGTCCTCTCCCACGGTGATGGCGGGCTTGACGGCGGCGTCGTAGACGTTGAGCAGGTCCACGTCGCCCTCCTCGACGACGATGGCGCGCAGCAGCTCGTTGTAGCTGAGCAGACCGTAGGCATCGTGGGGGTGCTGGCGGTCGACCACGAGGCTCTTGACCCTGTGGGAACGCATCATCGACAGCGCCTCGCGCAGGGTGGCGTAGGGGGAGATGGTGATCACCTCGGGCACCATGACCTGTTGGACGGTGAGCATTGGGGGTCCTCCTGGGTTGTACGGGCGGTATGGGGCGCGCGCGCGGGGGAGCGGGTGGGCGTGGCTCAGGTGTTCTCCCGGCGCATGTACTCCTCGAACTTCACCAGCTGCCGGGGGTCGATCCCGGTGAGGTGCTCGATGGGGACGTTGAAGGCGATGCCGTGGGAGTTGTCCCCGTCGACCAGGATCTCGTGCAGGGATTTGAGGATCGGGGTGGCCAGGTGGGTGCCCACGACCATGAGCAGCACCGACTGGGAGCCCTCGAAGGTCAGGCCGAAGAAGGTCTTCTTCTGCTGCGCACCGATGCCCTTGCCCTCCAGGATCGTCACCCCGGTCGCCCCGGCCCGTTGCGCGACCTCGATGGCGGTGTCCTCCAGTTCAGGTGGTGCGATCACTACGACGGCCGTGAATTTCATGTCGATTCCTTCCGCAGGCGGGGGATTCTCTCGAGGGCGATGGCATAGAGCAGGACGGAGATGATCGGGAAGATCGAGGCGGAGGCGATGAGGCCGAAGCCGTCGAGCAGCGCGCTGCGGCCGTCGATGGCGCTGGCCAGTCCGATGCCCAGGGCGGTGACCAGCGGCACGGTGACCTCGGACGTGGTGACCCCGCCGAGGTCGAAGGCCAGGGCGACGATGTACTTCGGGGCCAGGACAACCAGGACGATGACCACGGCGTAGGAGACCATGATGAAGTAGTGCAGCGGCCCGCCGGACAGGATGCGGTACACCCCCAGCGCGATTCCGACCGCCACCCCCGTGGCCACGACCAGGCGGATGGCGGTGGCGTTGATCCCGGCCGGCGAGACGTTCTCGGCCTGGTCGGCGATGGCCACCAGGGCCGGCTCGGCCATGGTGGTGGCGAACCCGATGAGCAGGGCGAACAGCAGGATCAGCGCCGGCACGCCGCGGTCGATGAGCTGCTCGGCCATCTGCGTGCCCAGCGGGAAGAGCCCCATCGTCAGGCCCACCACGAAGGCGTAGAGCCCCACCAGGACCATGACGAACCCCACGGCCACGCGCAGCGGGTGGGACAGCTTGCGGCGCAGCGCGACGTACTGGAAGAACAGGACGACGATCACCATGGGCGCCACGTCGCGGACCATCTCCGCCAGGCCCACCACGTGCTCCAGCCAGAGCGGGGTGGAGCCCTGGTCCGACCCCGTGGTGGGCGTACCGCCGCCACCGCCGAAGGTGTAGACCCACATCCCGTAGAGCTGCACCCCGATCATCGGGACCATCACACACAGCGCGACCAGGCCGAAGCCGTCCGTGAGGGCGCTGCGGCCCCGGATCGAGTTGGCCAACCCGATCCCGATCTCGGCGATCAGCGGCACGGTCACGACGTTGGTGGTCACCCCGCCGGAGTCGAAGGCCAGGCCCACGATCTCCGGCGGGGCCACGAACGTGGCCACCAGGACCACCACGTAGCCGCCGATGAGGATCCGGTGGACCGCCCACCCCCGCAGCACGCGCAGGATCCCCAGGACCAGGACGAGACCCACGGACACGGCGAACCGCGATCAGGGCGGGTTCGGCCACGACCGCGGCGAATCCGATGGCGAAGCCGAAGGTGAGCAGCAGCCCCAGGGCCCCGCGGCGGGTGAACTGGTTGGCGAGGTTCTTGCCCACCGGGAACACGCTCAGGTCCAGGCCCTGGAGGAACAGGGCGATCCCCACCCCCACGATGAGCAGTCCGGCGACCAGCTGTAGCGGGTCCTCGGGCATCCGGCGGAAGACGAGCAGCTGGAAGGCCACCACCACGGCCACGATGGGCAACAGGTTCCTCAGGGCTTTCCGGAACTCCTGGGCGAAGTGTCGGAGATGCTCCATGGAGGCTGGGGTCCTCTTCCGGGGTCGGGTCGACAGGCGGCCTGGATCCCAGTCTGACGTACGACCACCGGGGCGTCCACGGAACGGTCGCGGGACCGTGGTCGGTCCACCGGGTCGGTGCGACCTCACCGCCGACTCACCGCGGACTCACCGCCGGCTCACCGACGACGGTCCTTCCGGAGCGCGGCGAGGGCCCTGTCGGCGATCTCCTCGACCGGAAGCGCGATCGGGCAGGTGATCCCGTCCTCGTCCGGGCCCAGGGACTCCAGGGTGGCCAGCTGCGATTCGAGGATCCGGTGGGATGCGAAGTGCCCGCGTCGAGCGGCGAGGCGGGCGGCGAGGAGCTCCGGGTCGGCGCCGAGTTCGACGAAGAACACCGGCCGGTCGACGTCCCGGAGGACGTCGCGGTAGGCGCGGCGCAGTGCCGAACACGCGACGACGACGCCGGGGTCCGGGCCGGTGCGGACCCCCTCCCGTTCCCGCTCCCGCATCCTGTCCCGGACCGCGTCGAGCCACGGCCCGCGGTCGAGGTCGGTGAGCGGCTCA
>NZ_JAALED010000336.1:0-3164 GCF_014145155.1 Dietzia sp. B19
CGAGGCCGGCCACCGGCCCCGGCGGATGGCGTGGACGGTGACCGCCCGGTCGGACGTCTCGCGACGGCACCCCGCGCCACCCGGCCACCTGCGGCACGCGGGGGAGTCCGAGCTTCCCTCGGTGCCGGACTCCCGACTCACCCACCGGGTGCCGCTCGACGACGCGACCTATGCGGCCAAGTTGGAGGCACTGACCGGGCACGCGACCCAGCTGGAACTGGTGCCCGGCACGGACGACGATCCGTGGTTCCTCGCACTGACCAACGGGGTGCTGCAGCCGGTCTCGGAGGTCGAGTGGTACATCGCCCACGACCTCGTCGACCCCGACGGCCCCTACGTCAAGTGCCCGCCCGGCACCGCACACCTTCTCGACGGACTCGTGGGGGAGTCCCGGTGACCCGCCGGACCGCCGTCGCGCGCACCACCTCGGCCGTGGAGCTCGGCGTGGCGCTGCTGATGCTCGCGGTGGGGGCCGCGACCAGCTGTGTCCTCACCGTCGCCTGGTTGACCGCGTATGTCGGCCCGGTCCCGGCCCCGTTCACCATCCTGGTGGCCGGCGCGTGGTCGCTGTTCCTGGTGCGGGTGGCCTCCGCCTGGTCCGAACGCGCGATCGTGGCCGTGTTCCCGGCCCTGATCTGGATCCTCACCCTGGTGGCGCTCAACCTGGGTCCCGGCGGGGACATGCCGGTCCCGATCGGGTTGCGGGGCCTGGCGCTGCTGCTGGTGGGCGGTCTCATCCCGCTGTGGGTCGCGACCCTGGGTCGATCACTGCGCCCGGATACCCATCGAGGGTGAGGAACGCACGTCGGGGTCACCCTCGTGGTTCCAGACGTCCGTGATCCCCGGGGTCAGCGCCTCGGCCAGAGCCCACGCCTCGTCGGCGTCCATGTCCATCACCGAGTAGACGCCGTTGCCCGCCGGGGTGGCCGCGGAGACGGTGGCGACCCCGGCCGAGCGCTGGAACACCGACTGGGTCACCGTCCATCCGATGATCCCGTCCGCCTCGAGCACCGTCCGCTTGGCGGTCCACGACCCGTGCGAGGTCACCAGCATGTCGGGCAGCAGTGCGTGGCCGAGCATCCTGATCCGGTCGACCGACAACGCGAGGAAGAACACGAGGGCCGCCGGGATCGCCCACCGCACCCAGATGTCGGCCGAGGGACCGGAGTCGATCCGGACCAGGACGATGAGACCGGCCACGATCCAGAACGGCATGAGTCCGCGGGTGATCCGCCGCCGGGCGGCCTTCCACGGGTGACGTCGCAGAGGCACGGTGACGGGGGTCGGGTCGCCGAGGATGCGGATCGCCACCCGGCGGACGTCCTTGATGGGTGCCTGCGGCAGCAGGGTCGACGCGGCGGCACCCTTCTTGGTCCCCGTCATGATGGGCTCGAGCCGGCCGCCGCCCAGGAGCCGGAGGTACACGGGCAGACGGATCTCGACCCCGCGGAGCCTCGCCTTGTCCAACGCCTGGTGCTTGCGGCGCAGGATGCCGTTCTGGACGTAGAGCAACTGCCCACGGTCGGTGAGTGCGTACTTCCCGTAGCGGATCGCGTACGTGATGATCGCCAGGACGCCGGCCACCATCCAGATCGCGACGGCCTCGCCGACCAGGGTCCACGGTTGTCCGAGGGAATCGAGCCACGAGACGGCCGCCTCGACCACCGCGAGGTCCATGACGCGGTCGTGCATGTCGCCCATCTGCCAGGTGATGAGCCACAGTGACAGGAGCACGCCGAACCCGATGAAGGAGAACGGCGCGAACCTTGCCCACGTGACGCGCCACTGGGAGATGTCCTCACCGTACTTCGACCCCCACTGCTCCTCGTCCTCCTCGCTGAGCGTCGGGTCCAGGGCACGCCGGTGCTCGAGCAACTCGTCGCGCAGCGGCTCGACCTGGGCCGTGTCGATGGCGTTGAGCCGGAACCGCTCGGCGTCCGACTTCCCGGAGTCCGCGCGGCCGGTGCCGACCTCGACGATCGACACCCGCATGACCCGGTGGAACAGATCCGATTCGGTGTCCACGCTGCGGATCCGCTGGCGCGACACCGTGACCACGTTGCGGCTGAAGAAGCCCTTCCTCAGGATGATGTGGGTCCGGCCGACCTGATAGCTCGTGGACAGCCACCGCAGCAGACTGCCGAGGACGATCAGTGAGATGACGCCGATCTCGAACCAGTAGTTGTTGCGGTTCGAGCCCAGCCACAGGGAGATGAGGAACAGCGGGAGCAACCGGGTGAGCATCCCCAGGGGATCCACCAGCAGCATCCGCCAGGACAACCGCTCCCACGGGGCCTCCGGGTCGACCTGTCCGGCCTCGTCGGTCCGATCGGCCGCGGTGTCCTCCTCCGTCGGGTCGGAACCCGGGTCCCGCGCGGTGTCGACGGAGGAGCCGGCCTCGTCGTCGTCGTCCGGACCCGCCGTCACCCCGGTCGCGGCGCCCGGTCCGCTCACGTCCCGTCCTCCGAGTCCAGGTTGGCGATGGCGATGAGGTGCTGGGCCAGGGCCTCGGCATCAGCGAGGGTCAGCCCCCTGATCTCGACCGTGCCCTGGGCGGAGGCGGTGGAGGCGTGGACCGTGGCCAGGCCGAACCAGCGCTCGAACAGGTTGCGGGTGGTGTACACCGTCTGGAGGCGGGCCAGCGGGGCGATCCGGAACTGGGTGGTCCACCAGCCCTTGCGCGAGCACACCGCGGTGTCCGAGACGTCCCAGCGGGCCACGATGTAGCGCCACCACGGCGCCACCACGATCGACATGAACGCGAACGGGACGGTCGCGGCCAGCGCGACCCAGTTCCAGAACCCCATCACGTTGTCGCCCCAGAAGTACCACCCGACCTGCAGGGCGGCGAGGATCGCCCACGACCAGATCCCCTCGATCACCCACAACACCGGCGTGCGGGGGGAGATCCGGTGACGCGGAGCCGTGACGAGAACCCGGTTGGACGTCAGCAGACCCTCCCCGGAGTCGGGGACGTCCTCGGTGGCGGTCGCCGGAGCCGGCTCGCGCAGGGCGTGGGCGCCACCGGCGCCACGGGGGGGTGCGGACACCAGGGGATCGCCGTTGCTGCGCAGGGGACGGGCGGGATCGGGCATGCCGCCCAGACTAATGCGCGGTCCCGTTCCGCACGCCCGTGACCTCCCACGCAGCACCGGCCCTCCACC
>NZ_JAALED010000337.1:0-8171 GCF_014145155.1 Dietzia sp. B19
GGCGGGTGCGGCTTCATCCGGTCTGTCTACGGGTGTAGTGGCGTCGGCGCCCGCAGCCGCGGGCCCGTCCCCCGCCACGGTGGCAGGGGTGAACTTCTCGTAGTAGAAGTGCGTCACCTCGAGGCCCTCGGTGTCCAGGAAGGTCCGGACGGACTCGACCATCGGAGGCGGCCCGCACAGGTAGATGTCGGCCGTCCCGTCGTGGAGGTGTTCGGGCCGGATCAACCCGGTGACGTATCCGGTGTTCGGGAACGCCGTGGCCGGGTCGGACACGACCAGGTCCCACGTCATCCCCGGTAGCCGTGTCGTGTAGTCGTCGAGCAGATCGGTGCACACCACGTCGGTGTCGCGTGACGTGCCGTAGACCAGGTGCACGGGCCTGTCCCCGGAACCGGCGACGGCGAGGCTCTCCAGGATCGACAGGACGGGCGCGAGTCCGGTGCCCCCCGCGAGCAGGAGCAGCGGTCGCGGTGACTCGCGCAGGAAGAAGCTGCCCATCGGGCCCGTGAGGTCGAGCCGATCGCCCACCGCGCACCGCTGCGCCAGGTACTCGGACATCGCGCCGCCGGGGGCGTACTTGATGAGGAACGACAGGCGGTCGTCGTCCGGGCCGGTCGAGAACGAATACGAGCGCACCTGGTCGGTACCGGGAACCGAGACGTTCACGTACTGCCCCGGCAGGAACGCCAGGGCTCCCCGGTCGTCGAGCTCCACGGTCAGCGCGAACGCGCCCTCGGCCAGACGCTCGACCGCCGTGACGGTCGCCGGGTGGGCGGCCGCGGTCGTCTTGGCCACGTCCGAGGTGGTGGGGATCTGGACCACCAGGTCCGAGCGGGGGACCATCTGGCACGGCAGGCAGTAGCCGGCCTCGGCCTCGGCCGCGGTGAGGGCGTCGTCGATGTAGTCGCCGCCGTCGAAGTCTCCCGACTCGCACAGTGATTTGCAGGTGCCGCACGCTCCGTCGCGGCAGTCGAGGGGGATGTTGATTCGGGCCTTGTACGAGGCGTCGGCGACGGTTTCCGACGGGCCGCATGTGATGAAGCGCGTCACACCGTCCTCGAAGCCCAGGGCCACCTGGTAACTCATGGGATCTCACTTCTTGTCGCTGGCATGATCGGCCGCACTGGGCGGACCGGTGGTCGTCGACGCCCCGGTGGGGCGGGCTCGATGGCGTGGCGGGTCACACCATGTAGACGTCCACGATGTGGTGGATGTAGTCGTTCTTGAGGACGACCTTCTTGTAGGTGATCAGCGGGGTCTGCCCCGTGACGTCGAGTGTGTAGAAGGACGTCCCGAAGTACTGGTCGGTGGTCTTGTAGCGGACGTACGAGGAGAGCCAGTTGAAGCGGACGTCGACCTCGCCGGGTCGCTTGTCCGTCACCTCGATGTTGCTGATGAGGTGGCCCGTGCGGGGTTCCGGGAGGGAGGTGGACGACGACCGGTCGGTACGGATGCGGAACACCCGGTCCTCGATGCCGGCCCGGTTGGGATAGAAAATGAGCGAGATCTCGGAGTAGGGGTCCGTGGTGAGCTCGCCGTCGTCGTCCCACGCGGGCATCCAGTACATCGCGTCCTCGCGATAGCACTCGATCCATGCTTCGAACTGCCGGTCGTCGAGAAGGCGGGCCTCGCGGAAGAGGAAGGCGGAGATCTCCTCGACGGAGATCGACGCCACCGCCGGTTCAGATACTGAGGGTGCGGACATGATCGGTCCTTTCGTGGGCGTGGGGAGGAGGGGGCGCTGGTCAGATCAGAGGGAGGCGGACGCGGCGACGCTCTGCGCCACCCCGTTCTTCCCCGCCTCGGCGGCGGCGCGTTCCTCCGCCTCCAACGCGCGGCGCATGGTCTCGAGCCAGTACCCGTGCTGTACCGGGTACAGGCCCTCGTCCTCGGTCTTGGCGCCGGAGGAGAGCACGTTCTCCATCCCCAGACCTCGGGCGGTGGCATCGGGTCCGGCGACCTGGTGCGTGGATCCGCGGGTCATGTCGTTCCACGGTGCGGCGCCGGCCAGGTAGGTCTTTTGGCAGGAGCGGAACTCCTCCAGGTCGTCCGGCGTCGCCATGCCCGTCGCGTTGAAGAAGTCCTCGTACTGGCGGATCCGGGCGGCGCGCGCCTCGGCGCTCTCGCCCTTGGGGGCGATGCAGTAGATCGTCACCTCGGTCTTGTCCACGGAGATCGGCTTGAAGTGCCGGATCTGACTGGAGAACTGGTCCATCAGGTAGACGTTGGGGTAGAGGCACAGGTTGCGGGAGGCGCCGACCATGAACTCGGCCTTCTTCTCGCCAATCTGCTCGGCCAGCTCCTCGCGGCGTTCCCACAGCGGGCGGTCCTCGGGGTTGCCCCACCACATCCAGAGCAGCAGGTGGCCGTGGTCGAACGACCAGTAACCGCCACCCTGCTTGCCCCACGTGCCGGCGTCCATCGCCTTGGTCTCGTTCTTCGACTCGCCGGAGCCGCGACGGGCGGTGGTGGCGGCGTAGTTCCAGTGGGTGGCCGAGACGTGGTAGCCGTCGGCGCCGTTCTCGGCCTGGAGCTTCCAGTTGCCGTCGAAGGTGTAGGTCGACGACCCTCGCAGTACCTCCAGGCCCTCCGGGGACTGGTCGACGAGCATGTCGATGATGGTCCGGCTGTCGCCGAGGTGCTCCTCGATCGGCAGGACGTCCTCGTTCAGGCTGCCGAAGAGGAAACCGCGGTAGTTGGCGAACCGGGCCACACGGCGCAGGTCGTGTGAACCGCCTGTGTTGAACTGCTCGGGGTAGCCGGCGTCCCGCGGGTCCTTGACCTTGAGCAACTCACCGGAGTTGGAGAACGTCCAGCCGTGGAACGGGCAGGTCAGGGTGGTGCGGTTGTCCGTCTTGCGGCGGCACAGCATCGCCCCGCGATGCGAACAGGCGTTGATCAGGCAGTTGAGCTCCCCGTCCCTGCCGCGGGTGATCATGATGGGCTGTCGACCGATGTCGGTGGTGAAGTAGTCGCCGACCTTCGGGATCTGGCTCTCGTGGGCGAGGTAGACCCAGTTGCCCTCGAAGATGTGCGTCATCTCGAGTTCGAACAGCTCCTCGTCGGTGAAGATACGACGGTTCGCGCGGATGATTCCCTCGGCGGGACGGTCCTCGAGAGCGGTGTCGAGAGTGTGCTGCAGGTGGTCGAGTCGATCGGACATCGAGTTCTCCTCGCGGGGTCGGGGCGGGCCACCTCTACCGGTGGCCTGGTGCGGTGATAAATCCCACCGTGCCCGAGTGTGGGGCGAGTCACACTAGGGGTTTGCCTAGTCGTGCCTAGGTATCCCCTGTTCGCCCTGCGAACAAGCAGCTCGCATCCGTACGTCTATCTGCGAGAACGTGGTCGCGAGGCGCGATTTGCGTCCCAGAATGCCACTACATATGTATAGGTGGGTGATTGACGACACACCTTTGCCGGGGGCACAGTGAGGGCATCGGCCGACGGAGATCCCGAATCGGAGCATCGTCCACCGGCCCGATCCAGTCCCCCCACTCACGCAGGGAGCGTCATGAGCACCACCGCAGTCCCCACCACCGCAGTCCCCACCGCCTCCGGCTCCGGCAGCGCCGCCACCGACAAGTTCAAGGGCCACCGGGTCAGTTCCGACACCTCGACCGAGCGCGCCGCCGCCATCTACAAGGACGTGCTAGGCAAACTGTCCGAGGTCATCTACCAGCACGAGGTGACCTACGACGAGTACCGCGTCCTCAAGCAGTGGCTCATCGATGTCGGCGAGGGTGGCGAGTGGCCGCTGTGGCTCGACGTCTTCCTCGAGCACTTCATCGAGGACTCCAACGGCCGGATCTTCACCGGCACCAAGGGCTCCATCGAGGGCCCGTACTACGTGCCGGACGCCCCGAACCTCGGCGCCAAGGGCACCATGCCGATGCGGGAGGACGAGAAGGGCACCCTCCTGGTGTTCAAGGGCCAGGTCCGGGACCTGGACGGCGCCGGCATCGAGGGTGCGACCGTCGAGCTCTGGCACGCCGACTCCGACGGCTACTACTCCCAGTTCGACGACGGACTGGGTATCCCGGAATGGAACCTGCGCGGCACCTTCTCGACCGACGCCGAGGGCGGCTTCGAGATCACCACGATCCAGCCCGCGCCTTACCAGATCCCGCACGACGGCCCGACCGGCGAGTTCATCGCCAGCTACGACGGCCACCCGTGGCGTCCGGCGCACCTGCACCTCAAGGTGACGGCCCCGGGTAAGCGCCTCATCACCACCCAGCTGTATTTCCAGGGTGGCCAGTGGGTCGAGGACGACGTGGCCGGAGCAGTCAAGCCTGAGCTCATCCTGGACCCCAAGCCGGGCGCGGACGGCGTCGACGAGGTCGTCTACGACTTCGTGCTCGACCCGGTCTCCGAGGCCCGCTACGTCGCCTGATCACCTCCGATATCCGGATTCGTCGTCGCCAGCCCCGGTCGCCACGAGCGGCCGGGGCGCCGGTGATCCCACCCAGCTCACATCACGTCGAGGACCGAACATGACCGACATGACCATCCGATCCGTCGAGACCCGCATCCTCGATGTTCCCCTCATCCGGCCCCACAGGTTCGCCACCACCACCGCGACCGAGCAGTCCATTCTCCTGGTGTCGGTGACCACTGCTGACGGGGTCGTCGGCTACGGCGAGGGCGTGACCCCGGGCGGCCCCTGGTGGGGCGGGGAGTCGGCCGAGACCATGCAGGTCCTCGTGGAGAAGTACCTCGCCCCCGTGGCCGTGGGTCGGCGCGTGGACGAGGTCCCGGCGGTCCTCGAGGCGATGGAGGGAGTGGTGGCCCGGGGGCGCTTCGCCAAGGCCGCACTCGAGATCGCGATGTTCGACGCGTGGGCGCGCACTCTCGAGGTGCCGGTGCGGTCCCTCCTCGGTGGCGCCGTCCGGGAGTCCATCGAGTGCACGTGGGCGCTGGGGGCCATGCCGCTCGAGGAGATGGTCGAGGAGATCGACGAGCTGCTCGCCGCCGACCGCCACCGCACCTTCAAGCTCAAGATGGGGGCCCTGGACCCGGCCGAGGACGTCGCGCGCATCACCGCGCTCGCCGAGCGCCTCGACGGCCGGGCCGGCCTGCGGGTGGACATCAACGCCCGATGGGACCGGTTCACCGCCAACGTTCACCTCCCGGCGCTGGTCGAGGCGGGGATCGAACTGATCGAGCAGCCGACCCCGACCGAGCAGATCGAGGTCCTCGCCGAGCTCAACCGCACGCTGCCCGTCCAGGTCATGGCCGACGAATCGGTGCAGTCCCCGCACGACGCCCTCGAGGTCGTGCGGCGCGACGCCGCCGGAGTGATCGCCGTCAAGACCACCAAGCTCGGCGGACTCACTCGTAGCAAGGAGGTCGTGGCCATCGCGCGCGCGGCAGGCGTCGCCTGCCATGCCGCGACCTCGCTGGAGGGGCCCATCGGAACCATGGCGTCACTTCACCTGGCGTGCGCCGAGCCGGGGTTCAACCACGGCTCCGAGCTGTTCGGTCCGCTGCTGTTGGCCGAGACCTACGTGAGCACGCCGATCAGGTACGAGGCCGGTCGGGTCCACCTCCCGGAGGGGCCGGGCCTGGGCGTGGAGATCGACCACGACGCCGTCGAGAAGTTCACCCGCCGCTGACTGCTGACTGCTGACTGCTGACCACGACGTTGACCACTGAGAAGTAGAGGAGACTGGCGAGATGGCACTGTTCCACGTCCGCATGGACGTCCGTATCCCCCGCGACCTGGACCCGCAGGTGCGCGAGGACATCGTTGCCCGCGAGAAGGCCTACAGCCAGGAGCTGCAGCGCTCCGGGACGTGGCGGGAGCTCTGGCGCATCGTCGGCCAGTACTCCAACATCAGCATCTTCGATGTCGAGTCCGGCGACGAGCTGCACGAGCTGCTCTCGGGCCTACCGCTGTTCCCGTTCATGGACATCGAGGTGATGGCGCTGACGAGGCACCCCTCGCGCGTCGACGACTGACGCCCGTCCGACCGGGCTCGGACCGGTGAACGTCCGGCCCCTCACCGTCACGATCAACGTCAAGAGCGTTCCGCACACCACCCTCGGGCGAGGTGTGCGGAACGCTCCAGTCGCTGAAGGGGGGTCGATCAGACGCGCTCGAAGACGGCGGCCAGGCCCTGACCGCCGCCGATACACATCGTCTCCAGGCCCCACTGGGCGTCGCGGCGCACCATCTCGTGGGAGAGCGTGGCGAGCATCCGGGCGCCGGTCGCGCCGACGGGGTGGCCGAGCGAGATCCCTGAGCCGTGGGGGTTGACGCGATCGGACGCGGGGTCGACGTCCCACTCCCGCATGACGGAGAGTGCCTGGGCGGCGAAGGCCTCGTTGAGTTCGATAAGGTCGACGTCCGCGAGCGTCATCCCGAGCCGGTCGAGCGCCCTGGCGGTGGCGGGGACCGGGCCGATCCCCATCGTCTCCGGGGCGACACCTGCCACGGCCCAGGACGCCAGGCGGACGAGCGGGGTCAGGCCGAGCGAGGCGGCCCGGTCCACCGTGGTGACCACACACATCGCGGCGCCGTCGTTCTGGCCCGAGGCATTGCCGGCGGTGACGGTGGCCTCGGGATCGGTCCGGCCCATGATCGCCCGGAGGCCCGAGAGTGCCTCGACCGTGGTGTCGGCGCGGGGGTGTTCGTCGGTGTCGACGACGAGGTCCCCGCCCCTGCGCTGCGGCACGGCGACCGGGACGATCTCCTCGGCGAACACCCCGGACTCCTGGGCGGCCACCGCACGCTGGTGGGACTGCACGGCCAGCCGGTCCTGCTCCTCGCGGGTGATGCCGTACTCGCGGCGGAGGTTCTCGGCGGTCTCGATCATCCCGCCGTCGATCACGTGGGAGCGGCCACCGACCGTCGTGCGGGCGCGGCCGAGGCGGTCGATCAGCGAGACGCCGTCGCCCGTGATGCCCCAGCGGGGCGAGGGCGTGGCGTAGAACTCCACCTGGCTCATCGATTCGACTCCTCCGGCGACCACGAGGTCCACTCCGCCGGAGGCCACCTGCAGCGCGCCGGTGATCACCGCCTGGAGTCCGGAGCCACAGCGCCTGTCCAGTTGCATCCCGGGCACGTCGATGCCGAGCGGGGAGTCGAGGGCGGCGATCCGGCCGATGGCGGGACCCTCGCCGCCGGGCGAGCCCTGGCCCAGGATCACGTCGTCGACGTCCGCCCCGGTCAGGCCGGTGCGCTCGACGAGCGCGGTGAGCAGCGAGGTGGCCAGCGTGTTCGCGTCCAGATCGCGGAACACGCCGCCGAAGCGGCCGACCGGCGTGCGGAGGGGTTGGCAGATGACGACGTCGCGCATGGGTTCTCCTGGTGGTAGCCGAGGTGGTGAGTGTGGGGAGGGGTCTCAGTGGGAACAGGTCAACGAGTGACGGTCGACAGGTCCGCGGACAGTGCCCGGGCCGCGTCCACGACCACGGGGACGAGCTGGTGGCGGAGCTGGTCGATCGAATACCGGGCGGCGTGTGTGGAGACGTTGAGCGCGGCCACGACCCGCCCGTGACGGTCGCGCACCGGGGCGGCCAGAGATCTCAGGCCCGGTTCGAGCTCCTGGTCCACGAGCGCCCACCCGCGGTCGGCGACCGCCGCGAGTTCGGCGCGCAATCCGTCCGGGTCCGCGATCCCGTGCGGGGTGCGGACGCGCAGATCGGTTGCCGCCAGGTGGGCGTCCAGCTCCTCCGCGGGCAGGGCCGCGAGCAGGACCCTGCCCATCGAGGTGGCGAAGGCGGGGAACCGGGTGCCGATGGTGATCCCGATGTTCATGATCCGGCGGACCTGGACACGTCCGACATAGACGATGTCGTGCCCGTCGAGGACGGCGATCGACGACGACTCGTCGAGCCGTGCGCTGAGCCGTTCGAGGTGCGGCTGGGCCAGATCCGTCAGCGGCATGGCCGAGAGGTAGCTGTAACCCAGGTCGAGCACGCGGGGGGTGAGCCAGAAGGCCGACCCGGCGGTGTCCACGTAGCCGAGCTCGACGAGTGTGTGGAGGAACCGGCGCGCGGTCGCGCGGGTGAGTCCGGTGGTCCGGGCGACCTCGCTGAGGGTCTGTCGGGGGTGGTCGGCGTTGAATGCGGTGATGACGGCGAGGCCGCGGGCGAGCGACTGGACGAAGTCCGGGGACGGGGGTCGCTCGGGTGTGGGCACGGACCCGGACCCGGACCCGGACCCG
>NZ_JAALED010000338.1:0-2108 GCF_014145155.1 Dietzia sp. B19
TCCCCCGGCGACCGCCGCGATGCCACTCCTCGAGCGCGGCGGCCGAGTCGGCGAAGGCCCGGAACGTCCCCACCGCGTCGGGACAGTCGTGCATCAGGCGCGCGAGGTCGTCGTCGTCGCCCGGATCGCCGTCCCCGTGCGCGATCTCCGACACGTCCCCCGGATACCCCGGACCGTCCACGCCGCGCCCCAGGTGCTCGGCGGCCAGGGTCAGACGCAGTCTGCGGGCGTACGGACTGTGATCGGACGCGGCCGTGTCCACCACCACCGCCGAGAGTTCCGAGTCGTGGGTCCACGAGCGCCGGCTGAAGTTGTCGGAGCCGACCGAACACCAGGTGTCGTCCACGACGCACACCTTGGCGTGGACGTAGACCGGGGTGCCGTCGGAGTTCTCCGGCGCGTAGAAGGCCACCCGGCCGGGGGCCGCGGCGGCGAGTCGGCTCATGGCGCGCTGCCGGCCGAGGAGCTGCGGGAGACGGGAGACCGGGTTGTCGCTGTCCGTCCACCGGGGCATCACGACGACCAGGTGCAGTCCCTCGTCCCGCTGGAGCGATTCCACGAAGGAGTCCGCGATCGCGCGCGACCACAGGTACTGGTCCTCCACGTAGATGAGGTCACGGGCACGCTCGAACGCCTTGGCGTACCCGCGGGCGACGCTCCGCTCACCCCTCCGTGCGAACGGGTAGGCACGTCGACCGTGCCGGCCGGCGTAGGTGCGGAGCAGCTGGACGACGTGCGTGCCACCCGGCACCGCCGGCGGCGGCGCCTGCGGGGGCAACGGTTCGGCGCGCACGTCCACGTGGTCGCGGTCCACGCGGAACCGGCGACGCGACCGCGTCAGGGGCGCCGGGTCCTCCCACCGTTCCCGGAACACCGTCTCGGCGTCGTACACGGCCGGTCCCGAGATGGCGCACTGCACGTCGTGCCACGGCGGCGTCACCCCGTAGACCTCGGACATCGACTGCGCCTGCGGGTCGCCCCGGTGTCGGGCGTCGTCCCGCCGCGAATGACACAGGTCGATGCCGCCCACGTAGGCCACGTCCCGCCGCGGGGCGTCCGCGTGTCGGATCACCACCATCTTCTGGTGGTGCGACCCGCGCGGCGGCACCCGCATGTCGAGCAGGACGTTGCCGCGCCAGTCGGTGAACAGGATCAGATCGCCCCGCCCGGTGGCCTCGATCCTGTCGAAGAGCTCGGCGAAATACGTGGCCCCGTGGACCAGTGGGCGGACCTCGTTGCCCTCCGACCAGGCCTCGTTCCCGGGATGACGGGAATCCAGACGGGTGTCAGGGTTGCCCCGCTCGTGCGCGGAGAGCAACCACTCGGTGAGGGCCATGTGTTCGGACGCTACCGACTCGTCACCCCGGATCGGCAATACTCTCCCCATGACCCCACCCGAGCCCTTTCCCACCGACTGGACCCGCGGCCTGGTCCTGGTCGCCCATCCCGACGATCCCGAGTACGGCATGTCCGCCGCGGTGGCCCGCTGGACCGCGGAGGGTCGCCACATCGTCTACGTGCTGGCCTCGAGCGGCGAGGCGGGGATCGAGGGGATGCCCCCCTCGATCGCCGGACCGGTCCGGGAGGAGGAACAGCGCCGCTCCTCGGCGATCGTGGGCGTCGAGGAGGTGGAGTTCCTCGGTTTCCCCGACAGCAGGATCGTCAACGACTCGGAGCTCCGCGACGCGATCGCGGACTCCCTCCGCCGTCACCGGCCGGACATCGTGATCTCCCTGTACTCGGGGCCCGAGTGGGCGCCCGGTGCCCCCAACCAGAGCGATCACATGGAGTTCGGTGCCGCGGTGGGCGCGACGTACGACGACCTGGTGGCCGCCGTCGGCGTGGACGCCGCCGAGGGGCGTCCCCGGATGTGGTTCGAGTCCGCACCGCAGCCCACCCACTACGTGGACGTCGAGGGGTTCGTCGAACCGGCCGTCGCCGCGCTGGCCGAGCACAAGGAGTACCTCTCGGTCCTCGACCCCGGCACCCCCGTCCCCGAGCAGGCCCGCCGGCAGGTGGAGTCGGTGTGCGCCCCCCGAGAGGACCTGGCCGGGGACCGGCCCGTGGTGAGTTTCCGGCGCATGCGGCCCTGACCGGCACGCGAGCCC
>NZ_JAALED010000034.1:0-16362 GCF_014145155.1 Dietzia sp. B19
GACGGGGCGAGTCCCGCCTGCTCCAACGCGGCGGCGATCACCTTCTGCTGGGCGGGGCCGTTCGGGGCCGTGAGCCCGTTGCTCGCCCCGTCCTGGTTGACCGCGCTCCCCTCGATGACGGCCAGCACGGGGTGGCCGAGCCGCTCGGCGTCCGACAGCCGCTCGAGGGCGACCAGGCCCACGCCCTCACCCAGGCCCGCCCCGTCGGCCCGCTCGGAGAACGTATGGCACGCGCCGTCGGACGAGATGCCGCGGATGCCGGAGAAGTTGATGAACAACGCCGGGGTGGACATGATCGTGCCCCCGCCGGCCAGTGCCAGATCGGTCTCCCCCTCCAGGAGTGAGCGGCACGCCAGGTGGATCGCCACCAGCGAGGACGAACAGGCGGTGTCCACCGTGAGGGCGGGCCCGTTGAGTCCGAACGTGTAGGAGATCCTCCCGCTCGCGACGCTGGGAGCGTTGCCGTTGCCCACGTATGCCTGCATCTGCGGGGGCACGACGTCGAAGCGGGAACCGTAGTCCTGGTACATGACCCCCAGGTAGACACCGGTCGCGCTGCCCGCGAGCGAGTCCGGGGCGATTCCGGCCTGCTCCAGTGCCTCCCAGGCCAGCTCGAGCGAGAGACGCTGGACCGGGTCCATCGCCAGCGCCTCCCGCGGCGAGATCGAGAACAGCGCGGGGTCGAAGTCAAAGGGCGAGTCGACGAAGGCACCGGTACCCACGAGGCTCGTGCCCGGCCGGGTGCCGGTCGGGTCGATCAACTCGGAGAGCTCCCAACCGCGGTCGGTCGGCATGGGCCCCACGGCGTTCACCCCGCCCTCGACCAGGTCCCACAGCCCCTCCGGGCTGGTGACACCGCCGGGGTAACGACAGGCCATCGAGACGATCGCGACCCGCTCCCCGTCGAGATCCCGGCGATCGGTGGTGACCGGCCGGGAGTCGTCGCTCTCCTCGCCGCTCGCCAGCTCGCGCAACAGGGTGGCGACCGCGCGGATGTTGGGATGGTCGAACACGAGCGAGACCGGCAGTGTCACGTCGAACATGGCCGCGAGCCGGTTCCTGACCTGCAGCGCCGTGAGCGAATCGATCCCGAGGTCCCGGAAGGCGGAACGGTCGTCCAGCGGCTCACCCGGGCCGTGACCCAGTACCGAGGCCACCACGTCGGACACGCCACGGACGAGGTCGTCGACCGAGCCCGTCGTCGACGCGGCCCTCGCGGCGATCCGGGGTCCCGCACTCGGCCGTGGACCGAGGAGCTCCTCCAGCAGCTCGTGGGCCCCACCGGTCTCGGCTTGCCGACGCAGCTCCGGCCGGTCGAGGGCGAGCGGGAAGAGAACCGGACCGGCGTCCGCGGCGAGTGCGCGCGAGAACGCCTCGGCCCCGGTGTCCGACCGGTAGGGGGCCAGACCGGTGCGGGACCCGGCATGCGCGCTCGCCCGGGTCGTCTCGGCCTCCCACGGGCCCCACGCGAGGGAGAGAGCGGGGAAACCCTCGGCGGCACGCCCGGCGCACCACGCGTCGAGGGCGGCGTTGGCGGCCGTGTAGTTCGCCTGACCGGGGGGCCCGAACACGCTCGCGGCGGACGAACAGACCACGAAGCGCTCCACCGACCTGTCGGACAGCGCCCGGTGGAGGTTCTCGACTGCCGTCAGCTTGGGCGTGAACACCCGACGCAGCCGGTCGGCTCCCATCGAGGCCAACACGCCGTCGTCGAGCACGCCGGCCGTGTGTACGACTACTCCGATCGGGTGCTCGTCCGGGACTCTCGAGACCATCGCCCGGACGGACCGGAGGTCCCCGAGGTCCACCGCGGTGATGTCCACCTCGGCACCGAGCTCGCGGAGGGTCTCGGCGAGCCGCGTGTTCGCCTCCGAGTCCGCGCCGCCACGACTTCCGATCAGGATCCGCTGGACGCCGTGCCGCCGGACCAGCTGTTCGGCGATGACGGCGCCGATGGCCCCGCCCCCGCTGATGAGTGCGGTCGATCCGGGCTCGAACCGGACGTCCGTCGCCGCCACCGTCTCCACCTTGCGGAGGTGGCGGGCCAGGACGCGCCCGTCGACCACGACCGCCTCGTCGAGAGCTCTCGGGAACTCGGTGATGCCGGTCGCGGCGTCGACGTCCACATCGACCAGTTGCAGGCGTCCGGGGTGCTCCTGCTGGGCCGCCCGGACGATTCCCTGGAGCGCCGCCGTGGCGGGATCGGGACGCCCGTGGGCACCCACGGTCCGCACGAGGAGGAGTCCGCCGTCCGATTCCAGCCATTCCTGGAAGACGGGCAGGAGCTCGTCGCACGCCCGGACCGCGTCTCCACCGGCGACATCGACGTCGAGGACCCGGTCCGGTCGACGCGTGTCGGTGGTCCCGGTGTACGACCGCCAGTCCAGAACGTAGAGATCGCCGGCTCCCCTGACCCGGTCGACCGCCGACGCGGCCGGGAGCGCTCGCACCTCGATCCGGTCGATGAGGAACACCGGGTGACCGGCGGGGTCGTAGGCGCGGATCCGTGCCGTCGCGTCACCGGTCGTGGACAGGTCCACGCGCAGGGTGGTGGCCTTCTCGGCGTACACCTCGACGCCGGAGAACACGTAGGGCACGCCGGTCTCGCCGGAGTCGGCGAACGCGCGACCGAGAGCGTGGAGGGAGGCGTCCATGAGGGCCGGGTGGAGCAGGAAGCCGTCGGGACGCTCGTGCTCCGCCAGTACCACCTCCGCGTGGACCGCACCCGGGGTCTCGCCCGTGCGGGTCACGCCACGGAACGGGTCGCCGTAGGTGATCCCGCGCTCCGCGAACGCGTCGTAGAGCTCCTCGCCGTCGACGACGGACCCCATCTCGATCGGTTCGGCGGTATCCGGTCCGGGCCCCCGCCGCGACGAGAGCGTGCCCGTGGCGTGGTCCTGCCAGTCGTCGTCCCGGTCGCGCCGGGAACTGATGGTGACGCGTCGTGAGGCCGGGTTCCCCTCGACCGGTTCCAGGACGACCTGAACCTGCCGGGCCCCGACCGTGACGTCGAGCGGTGCGGTCAGGACCAGCTCGTCGATCCGGTCGCACCCGAGGCGCATCCCGGCGAAGAGGGAGAGTTCGAGGAAGGCGACACCCGGGACGAGGATCCGGCCATCGACCCGGTGCCCGCTCAGCCACGGCTGGTCGGCGAGCGAGAACCTGCCCAGAAGGACCGCCGCGCGGTCGCCCGCGACCTGCACCGCCGCTCCGAGCACGGGGTGCTCGGTGTGGCTCAGGCCGGCTCCGGACAGATCGGGGTCCACCGAGGCGTGGAAGAGTCTAGTGGTGTCGAAGGCGTAGGTCGGCAGGGCCACCGGCCGGTCGTCCGCCCGGGAAGGCGACCCCTCGAGGTCGACGTCGGCGATCACGGCGAGCCCGGTGACTTCGCGGGTGAAATCGTCGAGGCCTCCGTCACCGCGGTGGATGCTCGCCACGACGCCGCAACGGTGACCCCCGGCCTCGGCCGTCTCCTCGATCGCCAGGTGCATCACCGGGTGCGGGCTGCACTCGACCAGGCACGCATAGCCGTCGGAGAACACCGCGTCCAGCGCCTCCCGCATCCGCACCCGGCCCCGGGCGTTGTCGAACCAGAAGCCCGCGTCCAGCGAAGCGGTGTCGACCCGCCGGCCGAACGTGGCGCTGTAGACGGGTATGGAGGCCTTGGTGGGGCTGATTGCCGACAGCTGTGCCAGGAAGTCGTCCCTGAGCGGGTCCACCCACCGCGAATGGGAGGCGAGCCGCGCGTCCTTGAGTGGACGGCACCACACCCCACGCTCGTCGAGCAGCGCGGCGATCCGCCGGATCTCGTCCTCGGCCCCCCCGAGCAGGATGTTCTGCGGGGAGTTCTCGACGAGCTGGTCGACCGAGTCGGACAACCCCATCTCGGCCAGAAGGTCCGTGGCCGCGGCCGAGGAGAGTTGGCAGACGAGCATCCTGAGGTCACCGGGCATCGTGGCGAGCAGTCGCGCTCTACGCAGTGCGACCGCCGCGGCCTGCTCGAGCGTGAGTGCCCCTGCCACATGGAGCGCAGCGGGCTCACCCAGAGACGCGGCGACGACGGCATCCGGCCTGACCCCGACCGACTCCCACAGGCGGGCGAGCCCGATCGACATCGCGAAGAGCAGGGGCTGCACCCGGGCGGCGTCCCCGTCCATCGGCTGCCGCAGCTCCTCCCGGAGGTCGAAGCCGAGCTCGGGTCCGAATGCGGCCGCGCAGGCAGCGACCGCTCCGCGGAAGACCTCGCTCTGGTCGAGGAGCCGCGCACCCATCCCGTCCCACTGGGCGCCCTGGCCGGGGAAGACAAAGACGACACCGCGTCCCTCCACCGCCTCCCCGGTCCGCACGCCGTCGAGGGTCCCCGCCCCCGCGGAGCGGAGGAGCTCACCGGCCGTCGCCAGGTCCGGCGGGCACAGGCCCAGCCGATGCCTGAAGCGCTTCCGCGTGCCCGCCAGGGCCGAGGCGAGCTGCCCGGGGGTGACGGAGGCTGCCGCGGGTGAGGCCAACCAGTCGCCGTAGCGTCGTGCCTGGGCCGCCAGCGCTGAGGCCGAAGCGGCGCTGAGGACGATCGGTGTGGGGGCCTCCCCCGGCGCCGAGGACTCCCCGACCGTGCGCTGCGGTGGATCCTCTGAGGACACGTCACGGGCGACCGCGGGGGCCTCCTCCAGCAGGACATGGGCGTTGGTGCCACTGAACCCGAAACCCGACACGCCCGCGCGCCGTACCCGCTCTCCACGGATCCACGGCCGGGGTGCGGTCAGCAGTTCGATACTCCCGTCCCACTCGATCCGGGGGCTCGGTTCGTTGACCCACAGGGTGGGAGCGAGTGATTCGTGGCGCAGGGACTGGACCATCTTGATCACCGACGCCACACCGGCCGCGGCCTGGGTGTGTCCGATGTTGGACTTGACCGAGCCGAGGTGGACGGGATCGGCCGGGGAGTGCGCCCGACCGTAGACGGAGTGCAGGGCGCCGGCCTCTATGGGGTCACCGAGACGGGTGCCGGTCCCGTGGGCCTCGATCACGTCGACGTCCCCGGCCTCGAGGCCGGCGTCCGCGAGCGCCGCCTCGATCACCCGGCGCTGGGACGGGCCGTTCGGCGCGGTCAGACCGCTGCTCCGCCCGTCCTGGTTGATCGCCGTGCCACGGACCACGGCGAGGACTTCCCGTCCCCGGTCCAGGGCGACCGAGAGCGGTTCCAGCATGAGCACGCCGACGCCCTCTCCCCACGCCGTGCCGTCGGCGTCCTCGGAGAAGGCCCGGCAACGACCCGTCGCGGAGAGGGCACCGTCGATCACGTAGGACTCGAACGCCGCCGGCGTGGACATCACCATGCCGCCGGTCACGAACGCCGTGTCGCATTCCCGGGACCGCAACGACCGGACCGCGAGATGCAGGGCCACGAGAGACGACGAGCACGCCGTGTCCACCGCCACCGACGGCCCGTCGAACCCGAACGTGTAGCTGACCCGGCCGGGGACGACACTGTTCGATCCCCCGACCGACAGGTAGTCGGCGAGCTCCGCGGGGGGCCTCGAGCGCTTGCTCAGATAGTCCTGGTACATGACCCCGGAGAACACGCCCACGGTCGCGTCGGCGAGCTGCTCCGGATACGTCCCGGCGCCCTCCATGGCCTCCCAGGCGGCCATGAGAACCAGTCGTTGGTGCGGGTCCATGGCCTGGGCCTCGCGGGGGTTGATACCGAAGAACGCGGGGTCGAAGTCGTAGGCGCCGGTGAGGAAACCGCCCTCGAGGACGCCCTCGTGTGCGCTCAGCGCGCCCAGATCCCAGGACCGGTCGTCCGGGATCCCGGTCATCCCGTCCGCACCACGGGCCAGGAACTGCCAGAACGACTCCGGGTCGTCACTGTGTCCCGGGTAGCGGCACCCCATCCCGATGATCGCGATGGGCTCCGAGCGTCGGTCCCGCTCCGCCCGTAGTTCCTGCTTGGTGGCCTGGAGTTCGGTCGTCAGCCTTCGGAGGTAGGTCTTGAGACGATCGTCGTCACTCATGGCTGGGGGCCCCGTCCGGATCAGAAGTCGGAGCGTCGGAATCGTGCCGCGGCCAGCGAGAGAGCGACCACGAGCCACACGACCAGCACGAGGACCCCCAGCGGGGACGTGTACTCGACGTCCCCCGGCTGGGCGGCGCCCGACAGGGAGTGCATGCCGGGTGCGGGCAGCACCCACTGCACGGCCCGCTCGGCCGCGTCCGGCAACACCGAGGAGAGGGTGGGCAGCGACATCACCAGGAAGACCCCGAGGAAGGAGACGAGCCCGCTGCCGAAGAAGAACGCCAGCGCGGCCGCGAACACCGCGTAGAAGGGGATCATCAGCACGGTTCCCCAGATCATCTGTTGCACCTGGAGATCGGTGATCGGGTCCATCTCGGCCCCGAGCATCGTGAACACCACCCGGCCACCGAGGTGGGCCAACCAACACGCGATGACCGAGAGGACGACGGCCGGGACGAGGAGGACGAAGATCTTCCCGAGCATGTAGGTCACGCGGCGGGGTGACAGCGACAGAGAGGTCTGGATCATCCCACTCGACCGCTCCCCCGAGACGAAGAGGATGGCGATGATGATCACCACGATGTTCGTGATGTCCGCGCCGAGCATCGACACCTGTAGACGCTCGAGGTTGGTCAGTTCCGTGGCGTCGACTGCACGCGTCAGCGGCACCGTCGCCGCGAACGCCGCGCTTCCCACCACTGCTCCCACCAGTGCGAGCAGGATCCCCAGCCGGAGCCGGCGGAAACTCATCAGCTTCGCCCACTCGCCGCTCAGGACCCGCGAGAAGTCGCCGGTCATCGACGGTGCCGCATGCACGGTGTCGGACTTGGTCACGGTCGCGGTGTCACTCATCGGTCGCCCTTCGACTGGTTGTGTTCTCCGGTCAGGCCCCGGAAGGCCTCCTCGAGGGTCTGGTGTTCTGAACGCAGTTCGGTGAGCGGGATGCCGAGTTCGAGCGCGAGCCGGCCGATGGTCTCGGGTTCGGCACCCTGGACCTGTAGCTCGTCTCCCTGTCCGCTCACCGTGGCACCCGCCTCGGTGAGCGCCTCACCGAGACGCTGCTGCCCGGCGCTGCGGACGATGACCCGCCTGCCCGCCGCGCGACCGGTGAGCTCGGCGATCGTCACGTCCTCCACGAGCCGGCCCCGGTCGATGATGATCACGCGGTCGGCGGTCTGCTGCATCTCCGACATGAGGTGGCTGGAGAGGAAGACCGTCCGCCCCTCGGCGGCGAGCTGCTTGAGGAGGTTGCGCATCCAGACGATGCCGTCGGCGTCGAGCCCGTTGATCGGCTCGTCCAGCATGACGATCTCCGGGTCCCCGAGCAGCGACGCCGCGAGGGCCAGCCGCTGCTTCATCCCCAGCGAGTAGCCGCCGACCTGCTTCCGGGCGGCCTGCGCCAGGCCCACCATCTCAAGCTTCTCGTGCACGACTCCCCGGGGGAGCCCGCACATGAGCGCGATCCAGGTGAGGTGCTCGGCTCCCGTGCGATTGGGCTCCAGTGCCTGCGGATCGATCAGGGACCCCATGACCTTCGCGGGGACGTCGACCTCCCGGATGGGGCGGCCGGACACGAGCGCCTCTCCGCGGGTGGGGTGCACGAGGCCCATGATGATCTTCATGGTCGTGGACTTCCCGGCCCCGTTCGGCCCGAGGAAGCCGGTGACCGAACCCGGGTAGACCGAGAACGAGAGTTCGTCGACGACCGTGGCTTCCCCGTAGGTCTTGGTCACCCCGACGAGCTCGACGGTCGGTTGGCGCAGTCCTGAACCTGTTGTGGTCACCAGGTCAAACTACCGACCCACCCCGGACACTAAGTGGATCGCGACTAGACATCTGTAGAACAGTTTTGTCGTCCCGGCGAACGGGAATTCACCCGTCATTCACCGTCGAGCGCCTGCCAGTAATCGAGGAGCTGCGCGCTAATATTTTCCTTCTCCTGCATCGGTAGAGAGTGGGTCGCGTTCGGCCAGAGCGTGACGAACGCATCCGGCCGGAGACGGCCGAGACGGTCCACCGCCTTCTGCCCACCCGCGAGGGATGACGTCCCGGCGATGTCGGCGCGCACCGGCATGGGCAACTGACTCCACTCGTCGTCGGTGAGGGTGCGCGGCACGGGCAGAGCCGGATTGAAGTGCTTCGAGGCAGTCGAGATCAGTTCGGCGAGAGCGGATCGCTTACGGGTCTCCTTGACGGTGGTACCCCCCAGCCTGGCGAGACCCATCGCCTGCCAACCGGCGGGAAGGGGCAGTTGGGCCACCGTCGCCCAGAAGAAGACGTCGGCGGGCAGGCGTTCGATCACCATGACCGGCTCGATCACCGTCAGGGAGGCGAGCTGGTCGGGCCTGGCCAGGGCGAATGCACACGCACTCGACCCGCCGAAGCTGTGCCCGAGGACGTGCACGCGGTCCAATCCGAGTTCCGAGACGGCCTGGGAGATCCACTCCCCTTGCTCCTCGAAGCGCAGGAACGGGACGGTCTGCGCGGAGAAACCCGCATCGCCGAGCGGGTCGACTGCCAGGAAGCTCCGGCGGCCGATCCACTCCTGGAGGTTCTCCTGCCACATGACGGCGCCCGAGCGGGTCCCGGGGAGCAGCAGCACGGGTGTCCCCCCGCCCTCGACGCGCCATTCGAGCACGCGCACGGTCCCGAACTCCGTGGGGAGATCATGGACCACCGGCTTCTCGGGGAGCGCGTCGAGGGCGCGGTCGTAGAACGAGGCGTAGTCGCGCTTGGACTGCATACAGTCCCAGTGTCCGACGGCCTCGCGATGGTCGATCTTGTCCCGCAGTTTCTCCACGATCAGCGATGCGGCGATGGAACCCCCCGTCAGCGCTGCCAACTGCCACTGGAGCCTGACCTTCTTGACCTCGGACGACATCGACCCTCCTCCGGCCGGCGGCTTCCCGGTCGGCCACTCGATCTTCTGATCTTCTCGGCAGACCCGCCCGCGCGGACGGGTCTCTTCAGCTGTTGAGTCCCGGACGGATGACTGCCCGGCACCGGGACCCGCCCCCGACCGTAGCGCCCCTCGCGCGACCGTGGTGTCCCTCCATCACCGGCCCGTGCCCGGTCGGGTGGGATCGTGCCCCGCGGTGCGAGGTCACCGCGCCCACGTCATCGCCGCCGTGACCGCGTCCCGCCAGTCCCGCAGCGGGCTCAGTCCGAACCGCTCCCATTCGCCGGAGGACAGGACGGAATAGGCGGGACGTGGCGCGGGACGAGGGAACTCCTCGGTCGTGCAGGGCCGCACCCGATCGGGGTCCGCGCCGTTCTCCTCGAAGACCGCGCGGGCGAGGTCACACCAGGTGGCGCGCCCGGCACCGGCCGCGTGGAGCGTCCGGCCCCGCGCCGCGTCGTTGTCCACCGCCTCCAGCAGCCCGGCCGCGAGATCGCGGGCGAAGGTCGGAGAACCCATCTGGTCATCGACGACGGTGACGGTGTCGTGAGTCTCTCCCAGGCGCGTCATGGTGGTGACGAAGTCGTCGCCCGCCAGGCCGAGGCGCGCCCGACCTGGACCGGTGTACACCCAGGCGGTCCGGACGATGGTCGCGTCCGGGCAGGCGCGGCGGACGGCGTGCTCCCCCTCGAGCTTGGTGGTGCCGTAGACCGAGCGAGGTCGAGTCGGATGGTCCACCTCGAGCGGCTCGTCGAGGAGCCCGGATTCACCGAAGACGTAGTCGGTACTGACGTGCAGGAGGCGGGCGCCGGCTCTCTGCGCACCCTCGGCCACGTGCGAAGCGCCGTCGCGATTGATCGCCGCGGCGAGCTCCGGCTCCTCCTCCGCCTTGTCGACGGCGGTGTGGGCCGCGGCGTTGATGACGACCGCGGGCCCGAGCTCGTCGAACAGGCCCAACACCGCGTCGCGGTCGGTGATGTCCAGCTCTGCCCGCGGGACGGTGCGGATGTTGTCGGGCTGGAGGTGGCCGAGCCAGCGGGCGAGCTGTCCACTACCTCCGGTCACGAGGATCACCGGGCGCTCTCCCCCTCCCGGTCGAGGAGGTCGATCAGGTACTGGCCGTACCCGGACTTGAGCAGTTTCTCCGCGCGTTCGCGCAGCCCCTCAGCGTCGATGAAGCCGCGCCGCCAGGCCACCTCCTCGGGACACCCGATCTTCAGGCCCTGCCGCTGCTCGATGGTGCGCACGTAGTTGCCGGCGTCGAGCAGGGACTCGTGGGTGCCGGTGTCGAGCCAGGCGGTGCCTCGCGGCAGCACCTCCACGTTGAGCCGGCCCGCCGAGAGGTAGTGCTGGTTGATGTCGGTGATCTCGTACTCCCCCCTGGGCGAGGGCTCGAGGCCGCGGGCGATCTCCACCACGTCGTTGTCGTAGAAATACAGGCCCGGAACCGCGAAGTTCGACTTGGGCGCGGCGGGCTTCTCCTCGAGGGAGACGGCCTTGAGGTCGCTGTCGAACTCGACGACGCCGTACGCCTCGGGGTTGGTGACCCAGTAGGCGAACACGGCGCCGCCGTCGACCCGCGAGTAGCGGCCCAGCTGGGAACCCATGCCGGGTCCGTAGAAGATGTTGTCCCCGAGTACGAGAGCCACGTGGTCGGTGCCGATGTGCTCGGCCCCCAGGACGAAGGCCTGGGCGAGCCCGTCCGGGGAAGGCTGTTGCACGTAGCTCAGGTTGATCCCGAACTGCGAGCCGTCACCGAGGAGCCGCCGGAAGTGCTCCGCGTCGTGCGGGGTGGTGATGACGAGGATGTCATCGATCCCGGCCAGCATGAGCGTGGACAGCGGGTAGTAGATCATCGGCTTGTCATACACCGGGACCATCTGCTTACTCGTGCCGAGCGTGATGGGATACAACCGGCTGCCGGAGCCCCCGGCGAGGATGATTCCCTTCATGTCGCGTCGACCTTCCTGGTCTCTCGGAGTTCACGGATGTAGTCCGTCGCGGCATCGAATGTGGGAAGCAGCGCCCGGGTCCCGGCTTCGGCGAGTGTCGGGGCGGCCTGATCCTTGTCGGACAACTCGAGGGTGAGCGGGTTCCCGTCGCGACCGACGGCGGGCCAGTCGATCCCGACGGCCGGGTCGAGAGGGTGGATGCCGTGTTCGCGCCCGGGGGCGTAGCCTTCGCTGCACAGATAGATGACGGTCGAGCCGTCCTCGAGCGACAGGAACGCGTGGCCGAGCCCCTCGGAGAGGTACACCGCGCGGCGGTCGACGTCGTCGAGCACGATGGAATCCCACTGACCGAAGGTGGGCGAGCCGACGCGGACGTCCACGACGACATCGAGGATCGCCCCTTTCGGGCACGTCACGTACTTGGCCTGCCCGGGCGGGACGTCGGCGAAGTGGACTCCCCGCAGCACGCCCGCCGCCGAGACGGACATGTTCGCTTGTGCCAGGTCGAGGGAATGCCCCGTCCGGCCGCCGAACGACGGCGCGGTGAACCACTCGAGGAAGGTTCCACGGGAGTCTCCGAACTGCGTGGGCGTGAACACCCATGCGCCGGGAACGGTCATCTCGTCGATCACGAGATCACCTCCTCCCGGGCGGCGTAGGTGGCTTCCACCGCGGTCTTCTGCGGCTCCCACCAACTCCGGTTGTCCCGGTACCACTCGATCGTGTCGGCGAGACCGGTCCGGAAGTCCGCGAAGCGGGGCGCCCACCCCAGCTCCTCCCGCAGGGCCGTCGCGTCGACGGCGTAGCGGAGATCATGGCCGGGGCGGTCCGTGACGTGGTCGAAGTCATCGGGTTCGCGACCCATGAGCTCGAGAATCGTCCGGACCACGGAGATGTTGTTCTTCTCGCCGTCGGCACCGATGAGGTAGGTCCGGCCGATCTCGCCCTTGTCGATGATCGTCCATACCGCCGCGTTGTGCTCATCCACGTGGATCCAGTCGCGGACGTTGAGTCCGGTCCCGTAGAGCTTGCACCGCGCCCCGGTGAGCACGTTGGTGATCTGGCGGGGGATGAACTTCTCGACGTGCTGGTAGGGACCGTAGTTGTTCGAGCAGTTCGAGATGGTGGCGCGCAGTCCGAACGACCGCACCCATGCTCGCACCAGCATGTCCGAGCCGGCCTTGGTGGCTGAATAGGGGCTCGAGGGGTTGTAGGCGGTGGACTCGGTGAAACGCGCCGGGTCATCGATCTCGAGGTCGCCGTAGACCTCGTCTGACGAGATGTGGTGCAGCCGGACATCGTGTCGCCGGCACGCCTCGATGACGTTGTAGGTGCCGATGATGTTGCTCTGCACGAAGGGCCACGGCGAGTGCAGCGAGTTGTCGTTGTGGGATTCCGCGGCGAAGTGCACGACCAGATCGCTCTCGCACACCGCCCGGTCGGTGACCTCGGCGTCGGCGAGGTCGGCTCGGATCAATTCGACCTCGGGGAATCGTGTGGCGAAACCCTCGATATCGGCCGCGTAGTTGCCTGCGTCCAGAACGGTGATGTCGATATCGCCCCGCTCTTGACGTGTCAGATCAATGAAATTCGAACCGATGAAACCGGCTCCGCCTGTCACCAGGATGTTCACGCCCCGACCCTACGGCAGCGCGATTCCCCGGAACGGGCCTCGCCCGGTGACTTAGCTCACGCCGGACGTGCCGGAGCGAAACGGGCCCCGACCGGTGGCCTCTACGTCGACTGACAGCGCGGGCACCAGAAGATCGAGCGGGCGGCGCTGCGCCCCACCACCACGGTCTCGCCGCAGACCCGGCACGGCAGACCATCGCGCTGGTAGACGTAGTTGCGCGGTCGGTCGGCGCCGCGTCGGGGAACGTCACCGTGATCGTGCTCGGGCCGCACGGTGGCGATGCCGCCCACCCGCACCCCCTCGCGCATCAGGTCGACCAGATCCGCCCACAGCGCGTCGAACTCATCGCGCCCCAGCTGAGTCCCCGGCCGGAACGGGTCGATACCGAGCCGGAGGAGCACCTCGGCGCGATACACGTTGCCGACCCCGCTGAGCACCGTCTGATCCATGAGGAGCGCGCCGATCGACCGGGTACTACGGCAGATCCGGGCCCGGGCACGCTCGGGGTCGGCGTCGGGGTCCAGCGGGTCGGGTCCCAGGCGCGCGTGCACCGCCGCCACCGCCTCGTCACCGATGACCTCGCACCGGGTGGGCCCGCGGAGGTCGACGAAGTGCACCGGTCCGTCCCCCGGCTCCGATCCGACGCGAACCGCGCCGACTCTCATCCGCACCTGACCCACCGGCGCGGGCGGCTCCTGTCCCGGAGCCACCAGGTGGGTGTCGAAGAACCCGTACAACCCCAGGTGGACGTGGACGGCGAGGCCGCCCTCGTAGTGGTGGAAGAGGTGCTTGCCGACTGCCGTGGCGCGGTCGAAACACCGTCCGTCGACGACGACGTGGTCGGCGAACCGCCCCTGTGGGCTCGAGACGCGGACGGGCCCGCCTGCGAAGTACTCGGTGTGCAGGCGGGCCAGCCGGTGGAGGGTGTGCCCCTCAGGCACGGTGGGCTCAGGCCCCGGGGACCGGAGGGGCCTCGTGGGTGCGCTCGTACTCGGCGAGGATGTCGATCCGCCGCTGGTGGCGATCCGCCTCGGACCAGCTCTGGTCGAGGAACGCGTCGACGATCGCCAGCGCCTCCTCCTGTGAGTGCATGCGACCGCCGATTCCGATCAGCTGTGCGTTGTTGTGCTCGCGCGCCAGGCGGGCGGTCTCGACGCTCCAGGCAAGGGCGCAGCGGGCGCCGGGAACCTTGTTGGCCGCGATCTGCTCGCCGTTGCCGGATCCGCCCAGCACGATGCCGAGGCTGCCCGGGTCCGCGACGACCCTGCGGGCCGCGTCGATGCAGAAGGCTGGGTAGTCGTCCTCGGCGTCGTAGGTGTGGGCGCCGCAGTCGACCACCTCGTGGCCGGAGGCCGTCAGGTGCTCGGCGATGACGTTCTTGGTCTCGAAGCCGGCGTGGTCCGCTCCCAGGTAGATGCGCATGGCGGCGATTCTGCCACGCGCGACCGCGACCCCACCCCCGGGTCTCAGTCGAACTGCGGGTCCTCGGTACGGCTTCGCTTGAGCTCGAAGAAGTACGGGTAGTCGGCGAGCATGGCGGCGCCGTCGAAGACCTTGCCGGCGTCCTCGCCTCGCGGGATGCGGGTGAGGACGGGACCGAAGAACGCGGTGCCGTCGACGTGGAGGACCGGGGTCCCGACCTCGTCACCCACCGGGTCCATGCCACGGTGGTGGGAGGCGCGCAGCTCGTCGTCGTACTCGTCGGTCCCCGCGGCGGCGGCGAGGTCGGCGTCCAGGCCTGCAGCCTGGAGCGCCTCGGTGATCACGGTGGGGTCCTCGATGCCGCGGCCCTGGTCGTGGATGCGGGTGCCCAACTCGGTGTACAGCGTCCCGAGGACCTCCGGACCGTGGAGCTTCGCCGCGGCGATGGCCACGCGTACCGGCCCCCAGCCGCGCTGCATCAGTGCCGTGTACTCCTCGGGCAGATCGCGGCCCTCGTTGAGCACGGACAGGCTCATGACGTTCCACGTCAGCGAGATGTCGCGGACCTTCTCCACCTCGAGGATCCAGCGGCTGGTGACCCAGGCGAACGGGCACAGCGGGTCGAACCAGAAGTCGACGGAGCGGGTAGCGGACCGGGTAGTTGATGTCATGACCCCATCCTCCCCGTCTCCAGCGGCCGCCGCCACTGCGGCCGCCTCGGCTCCCCGCCGGGTGGTAGGACTGGTGCGGTAGCCGAACCCCCACCGAACCGAGGTCCTCACCGATGCGCTCGCTCAACCTCACCCGCGCCGACGCCGCCGCCCGGTCGGAACTGCTCGCCGTCGAGTCGTACGACGTAGAGATCGATCTCACCGACGGCCACGGCGGGCCCGGGACCGACACCTTCCGTTCGCGCACCGTGGTGCGGTTCTCCTGCTCGCGTCCGGGTGCGGAGACCTTCATCGACCTCCGCGCGGCCGTGATCCGGTCGGCGACCCTGAACGGCCGGGAACTGTTCCCGGCCCCCGGCGACGAGCGGTACGACGACGAGCGATACGACGACGAGGACGGCATCACCCTGCCCGACCTGCAGGAGAACAATGAGCTGATCGTGGACGCCGATCTGGCGTACACCACCACCGGTGAGGGCCTGCACCGGATGGTCGACCCGGCCGACGGGGAGGTCTATCTCTACTCGCAGTTCGAGACGGCGGACGCCAAGCGGGTGTTCGCCTGCTTCGACCAGCCCGACCTCAAAGCCCGCTACACCCTGACGGTGACCGCGCCCGAGCAGTGGGTGGTGGTGGCCAACACCCCGGCCCAGGAGTCCCCGGCCCCCGGCGGTGGCGTGGTGCACCGCTTCGCCCCCACCGAGATCATGTCGACGTACCTCGTCGCCCTCATCGCGGGCCCGTACCACGTGGTGGAGGACGCCTACACCGACGAGCACGGCACCATTCCTCTACGCCTGCTGTGCCGGGCGTCGCTGGCGGAGTTCCTCGACTCGGAACGCCTGTTCGCCGAGACCAAGGAGGGCTTCGGCTTCTACCACCGTGAGTTCGGCCTGCCGTACGCGTTCGGCAAGTACGACCAGATCTTCGTCCCAGAGTTCAACGCCGGTGCCATGGAGAACGCCGGTGCCGTGACGTTCCTCGAGGACTACGTCTTCCGCTCCCGGGCCACCGGCTACCGCTACGAACGGCGCAACGAGACGATCCTGCACGAGATGGCCCACATGTGGTTCGGCGATCTGGTGACCATGTTCTGGTGGGACGACCTGTGGCTCAACGAATCCTTCGCCACGTTCGCCTCGGTGCTGGCCCAGGTCGATGCGACGCAGTACACGGACGCCTGGACGACCTTCGCGATCGTGGAGAAGTCGTGGGCGTACCGCCAGGACCAGCTGCCCTCCACACACCCCGTCGCCGCGGACATGACCGACCTGGAGACGGTGGAGACGAACTTCGACGGGATCACCTACGCCAAGGGCGCCTCGGTGCTCAAGCAGCTCGTGGCCTATGTCGGTCGCGAGCCGTTCCTGGCCGGTCTGCGCGCGTACTTCGCCGAACACGCCTTCGGCAACGCCCGGTTCGACGACCTGCTCTCCGCACTGGAGACGTCGTCGGGGCGCGACCTGTCGGGCTGGGCCGACCAGTGGCTGCGCACGACCGGCATCAACCCGATCTCCGTCGAGGTCACGACCGGTGGCGACTCCCGCACGATCGATGACCTCACCGTGGTCCAGGGCCCGGCGTCCCCGGGCGCCGGGGAGCTGCGCACCCACCGGCTCGGCGTGGGCCTGTACAGCCGCGACGGGTCCGGTGCGATCGTGCGCACAGAGCGGGCCGAGCTGGACATCTCCGGCGAGCGGACGGCCGTCTCCGCACTGGCCGGGCGGCCCGTGCCCGATCTGGTCCTGCCCAACGACGACGACCTGACCTAC
>NZ_JAALED010000339.1:0-4548 GCF_014145155.1 Dietzia sp. B19
GGCGGGCGTCGCGGCGGCGGTGGCCCCCTCGGAGACGAACGGTTCGGCGGCCTCGGGACGGACGTCGCAGACCACCAGTCCGCCGGGCCACGACAGCAGCCGCCGGGCGATGGGCGCTCCCATGTTCCCGAGCCCGATGAACCCCACGGGCGCGGGGGAGTGCTCGGGCGACCCCGGCCCGATGGGTGAGGCTCCCGTGTCCTCCCCCGCGCTGCCGGCCGACTGCCCGCTCACGACCTGATGACCTGTCCGCCGTCGACGTTGAAGATCTGGCCGGTGATCCACGACGCCTCGTCCGACAGCAGGAATAACAGCATTCCCACCAGGTCCTGGGGCTGACCCATCCGCTTGAGGGGGAGCTTGTCGACCATGTCCTTGACGATGGACTGCGGGGTGGTGGTGCGGTTGGCCTCGGTGTCGATCGGGCCGGGCGCGATGGCGTTGATGCGGATGTTCGACCCGCCCAGCTCGGTGGCCAGCTGCTGGGTCAGGCCGTTGACGCCCACCTTGGCCAGGCCGTAGAAGCCGGAGTAGAGCCACGCGGCGGTCGAGGACTGGTTGACGATCGCTCCACCGCCGGCCGCCGCCATCTTCTCCCAGCAGGCGCGGACCATGAGGAGCTGGCCGTTCATGTTGACCTGCATGAACTTCTGGTAGTAGTCCCACGGCACCGTGATGAGGAAGTCGAGCTTCATGCCGCCGAAGATCGCGGCGTTGTTGACCAGCATGTCCAGCCGGCCGTACTTCTCCACGGTCGTCTCGGCGCACGCGTCGGCCGAGTCCGGGTCCGACACGTCGGTGTGCTGGAAGAAGGCCTCGCCGCCGGCGGCGACGATCTCCGCCGCCACGCGTTCGCCCTCGGTGTCCGAGACGTCGGCCACCACGACCTTCGCGCCCTCGGCGGCGAGCGCCTTGGCGTACTCCTCGCCGATTCCGCCGGCCGCGCCGGTCACGATCACGGACTTGCCGTCAAAACGTCCCATGTCTGTAGTCTCTGCTTCCTTGGTGTGGCTTGATATGGCTTGATATGGCGTGATGCGGGTGGTGGCTCGGGTGCGGGCGGCGCGTCAGGCCGGGGTGGCCACGGACTTGGTCTCGAGGTACTCCTCGAAGCCCTGGCGGCCCATCTCACGGCCGATGCCCGACTGCTTGTAGCCGCCGAAGGGCACGTCGGCGCCGTACCAGACGCCGCCGTTCACCCCGAGCGTTCCGGTGCGGATGCCCGCCACGACCCTCTCGACGCGGCCGAGGTCGGCGCCCCAGACGGCGCCGGAGAGGCCGTAGGGGGAGTCGTTGGCGATCCGGACCGCGTCGTCGTCGCCGTCGTGGGGGATGACGACGAGGACGGGGCCGAAGATCTCCTCCCGGGCCACCCGCGCGGAGTTGTCGAGTCCGGAGATCAGGGTGGGCTCCACCCAGAAGCCCTTGGCCTTGTCCTCGCCGGAGGGGCGCCCGCCGCCGATCTCGACGGTGCCGCCCTCCTCGACGGCCAGTGCGATGTACCCCTCGACCCGCTCGCGCTGCAGTTCGGAGATCAGCGGACCGCACAGGGTGCCGGGGTCGGTGGGGTCGCCCGGTGCGAAGGCCGCCATGGCGCCCTTGGCCGCCTCGACGGCCTCGTCGTACCTCTCGCGGGGCACCACCAGTCGGGTGGTGAGGGCGCACCCCTGGCCGGCGTGGGTACAGGCGTTGAGGGCCGTCATGAAGCAGGCGGCGTTCAGGTCGGCGTCGTCCAGCACGACCGCGGCGGACTTGCCGCCCAGCTCGAGGAAGACCTTCTTGAGGGTCTCCGCCGCGGCCACCATGATCTTCTTGCCGGTGGCGGTGGACCCGGTGAACGAGACGAGGTCCACGCGCGGGTCGGTGGTCAGCAGGGCGCCCACCCCGTGGTCCGAGGACGAGACCACGTTGAGCACGCCCGCGGGGATGTCGGTCTCCTCGGCGGCGATCCGGGCCACGGCCGCGGCGATGAGCGGGGTGTCGGGTGCGGGCTTGAGCACCACGGTGCAGCCCGCGGCCAGCGCGGGCCCGATCTTGGCCAGGTTGATCTGGTTGGGGAAGTTCCACGGGGTGATGGCTCCGACCACGCCGATCGCCTCCCGGCGCACCGAGCGATGGGAGCGCACCCCCATCACCTCGGACTCGCCCAGCTCCTCGACCCACTGGTAGGCGTCGACGAGGTCGGCGAGCCAGCCCAGGTCGGCCACGGGGCCCTCCAGCTGGGGCCCGGTGGTGAACATGTGGGGGGCGCCCACCTCGGCGATGGTCAGTGCGCGCAGCTCCTCGGTGTGGGACTGCAGAGCATCCCGGAGTTGCCGCAGACACGCCGCACGGAAGGCATGATCGGTGGACCACGTGGTGGTGTCGAACGCGGTTCGGGCCGCCTCGATGGCGGCGTCCATGTCCTCGGGGCGGGCGTCGGCGGCGCGGCCGATCAGGTCCTCCGTGGCGGGGTTGAGGACGTCGAACGTGCCGCCCCCGGAGGCCGGGCGCAGCTCGCCGCCGATGAGGAGCGGGGCGTCGTAGGTGGTGCTCGTCGTCACGGGGGGCCTTCCGTCGGGTGCGGGTGGACAACTGTCTAGACGATAGTCCGGCGAGTGGTGTACTGTCCAGACACATGTCCAGTGACGTTCGTTTCGAATCCACGCGAAGGCGCCTCAACGGCCAGCAGGCAGAGACCGTCGACCGCCTCACCAGCGCCGCGGTGGAGGTGTTGCGCGAGAAGGGGCCGGGCGGGCTCGCGGTCCGGGCCGTGGCCTCGAGGGCCGGCGTCGCCCCGGCCACCGCGTACACCTACTTCTCGTCCAAGGGCCACCTCATCGCCGAGGTGTTCTGGCGACGCCTGCGTGACCACGTCACCGAGGGCGCCGGCAGCGGCACCACGGTGGACAGGGTGGTGGCGGTCCTGCGGGACGTCGCGATGTTGGTCGCGGACGAGCCCGAGCTCTCCTCTGCGGTCACCGCGGCCCTGTTGGGCGACGACCCGGAGGTGTCCCACCTGAGGATCCGGATCGGCGCGGACATCCGACGCCGCCTGACGGCCGCGCTGGGTGACGAGGCCGAAGACGAGGTGATCGACGCCCTGGAGATGGTCTACGCGGGCGCGCTCGTCCGCGCGGGCATGGGCTATGGCTCCTACTCCGACATGGCGGACGCCATCGAGTCCGCCGCCCGACTCATCCTGAGGTGACCTGAGACATGACCACCGCGACTCCAGCCCCGCTCGTGTTCAGCCCGTATGACTACGCCGTACACGAGGATCCGTACCCGTTCTACTCCCGGTTGCGGGCCGAGGCCCCCGTCTACCACAACCCGGATCTCGACTTCTGGGCGCTGAGCAAGCACGCCGACGTCCGTGAGGCCTTCCGTGCGCCCGACGTGTTCTCCAACGCGATGGGGGTCTCCCTCGACCCGGCGGCGTACGGACCGCACGCCTACAAGACGATGTCCTTCCTGGCGATGGACGACCCGAGGCACGCCCGGCTGCGCAAGCTCGTGAGCAAGGGCTTCACCTCCCGACGGGTCGACGCGCTCTCCGAGGGGATCGAACGGATCTCGCGGCAGTACTGGGACGAGTGCCTCGACAGGTCTCGGGACGGCGGCGAGTTCGACTTCGTCCAGGACTACGCGGGCAAGCTGCCGATGGACGTCATCTCCGACCTCATGGGGGTGCCGGAGTCGGATCGCGACGAGCTCCGCCGGCTCGCGGACCTCGTCATGCACCGCGAGGAGGGCGGTCAGGACGTGCCCGAGGACTCGATGGTCGCCGCCTTCGACCTCATCGCCTACTACCAGGGCATGGTCGCCGACCGGCGGAAGCAGCGGACCGAGGATCTCACCTCGGCGCTCATCGACGCCGAGATCGACGGGGAGAAGCTGGACGAGGACGAGATCCTGTCCTTCCTCTTCCTCATGGTGGTGGCGGGCAACGAGACCACCACCAAGCTGCTCGCCAACGCGATGTTCTGGGGCCACGAGTACCCCGACCAGTCGCGACTGGTGATCGACGACCCGGAGCGGGTGACCGACTGGGTCGAGGAGACCCTGCGCTACGACACCTCCAGTCAGTTGGTCCTGCGCACCACGACGCAGGAGGTCACGGTCCGCGACGTCACCATCCCGGCCGACCAGAAGGTGCTCCTGCTCATCGGCGCGGCCAACCGCGACGAGGAGGTGTTCGAGGACTCCGGGGCCTTCCTCCTGGGCCGGGACACCTCCGCGAGCCTGAGCTTCGGCCAGGGGCCGCACTTCTGCCTCGGCGCGCACCTCGCGCGACTCGAGGGGCGGATCGCGCTCGACCAGATCTCGCGGTCCGTCACGGGGTACGAGATCCTGCCCGGCGCCGAGCGCGTGCACTCCTCCAACGTGCGTGGCTTCGCCCGCCTGCCCATGCGCGTCGAGGTCAGACGCTGATGAGCCTGAAGTTCCCACCGCAGCGGGACGCGGCCGACCGTCCCGCCCTCGTCACGGGCGCCTCCTCCGGTATCGGTCGCGCCTCCGCGGAGGCGCTGGCCGCACTCGGGCACCCCGTGGTCGTGGGGGCCCGCC
>NZ_JAALED010000340.1:0-2537 GCF_014145155.1 Dietzia sp. B19
TGTCCCGTCTCGGCGGTCCGGTGCCGTGGATCGCCGCCCTGGCGGTGGTGTGCGTGCTGCTCATCCCGCTCGCGCAGCGGCAACTGCGGTAGCCGGCCCGGCTGGCCCGCCCCGCCCCGGCCCGGCTGGGGCATCGAGAAGAGCGTTTCGCGCATTCGCACTCGAGAAACGTGTTCGGAATGCTCTTCTCGACGGGGTGGTGGGCTTCGACGGGGATAGGGGCTTCGACGGGGTGGTGGGGGCCGGGCTCAGCCCGAGTTCCGCAGCGCGGTGGCCAGGCCGTTCATCGTCAGCTGGATACCCGTCCGCACGTCGGGGTCGCGGTCGCCCGCGCGGTAGCGCCGAAGCAACTCCACCTGCAGCACGTTGAGCGGCTCGAGGTACGGGAACCGGTTGCGGACGGAGCGGGCGAGGGCCGGGTTGTCGTCCAACAGGGTCTCCTGCCCGGTCACGGCCAGCAGCATCTCGCGGGTGAGGTCGAACTCGTCGGAGATCACCCCGTGGATCCTCCTGCCCACCTCGGCGTCCGGGACCAGCTCGGCGTACCGGGCCGCCAGGCCCATGTCGGCCTTGGCCATGACCTGCGCCATGTTGGACAGCGTGGTGCGCAGGAACGGCCAGTCCCGGTAGAGGCGCCGCAGCGTGGCCAACCGTTCCTCGGCGTTCGTGCCCCCGGCGGCTGTGCTGTCACCGTCGCCGGCATTCGCGTGACCGTCGGTCGCACTCCCACCGTCATCGATCCAGCGCTTGAGGGCGCTGCCCACGCCGAACCAGCCGGGAAGCATGACGCGGGACTGCGACCACGACAGCACCCACGGGATGGCGCGGAGATCGTCGACCGTGGAGGTCTGCTTGCGGGAGGTGGGTCGGGAGCCGATGTTGAGCTCACCGATCTCGCTGAGCGGCGTGGAGGTGGTGAAGTACTCGATGAAACCCGGATCCTCGTGCACCAGTTCGGCGTAGGCCTCGCGGCCGAGCCGGGCGAGCGCGGCCATCACCGCGTAGGCCTGCTCGGCGTCGTCACCCAGGCCCTCGACGTCGAGCAGCGAGACCTCGAGCGTGGCCGCCACCAGTGCCTCGAGATTGCGGCGTGCGCGGACCGGCTCCGAGTACTTGGCGGAGATGATCTCGCCTTGTTCGGTGATCCGCAACGCGCCCTGCACCGCGCCCGGTGGCTGCGCGAGGATCGCGTCGTAGGAGTTGCCGCCGCCCCGTCCCACCGCGCCGCCGCGGCCGTGGAAGAAGCGCAGGTGCACACCCGCACGCGCGGCCGCGTCGACGAGCGCGAGCTCGGCCTCGTAGAGCGACCAGTTGGCGGCGAGGTACCCGCCGTCCTTGTTGGAGTCCGAGTAGCCCAGCATGATCTCGAGCACGTCCTCCTGGGACCGCACCAGTGCGCGGAACTGGGGGAGTGCCAGGGCCGCGTCGAGCATTCGGGCCCCTCCGGCGAGGTCGTCGATGGTCTCCAGCAACGGGATGAGGCGCACGGTCGACCGGGGTTCGTCCGGGCTGCCGGAGAACAGTCCGACCTCCTTGAGGAGAACGGCGGGTTCGAGCAGGTCGGACACCGAGCCGCACATCGACACGATGTAGTGCGGCACCACGTCGGGTCCGAGTCCGGCGACCGCCTCCGCGGCGGCGCGCAGCACGCCCATCTCCTTGTCCGCGAACTCCGAGAGTTCCGCCCGGACGCCGAGCAGCGGTCGATCGTGGGAGAGCTCGCCGAGCAGGAGCTCGACGCGGGCGTCCTCGTCGAGCGCCGCGTAGTCCTCGGACACCCCGGCCAGCGCGAACAGCTCGGTGAGCAGGTCCTCGTGCGACTCCGAGTTCTGGCGCATGTCCAGGGACTGGAGGTGGAACCCGAACGAGTTGAGCGCCCACCGCAGGTCCCGCAGTCGCGGGGCGCGCAGCAGGTCGGACCCCACCGCGGAGAGCCCGGCGTCGATCGTCTCGAGGTCCGCCGCCATCTCCTCCGGGCCGGCGTACGGGGGGTCGTCGTCCAGGCCGATGAGCCGCCCCGCGGACAGCAGCACCGAGCGGGGCAACGACGACCCGGTCGCGCGGGCGCGCGCGGCGAGCCGACGACGGACCACCCGGACCGCCTGGCGGAACGGCACGTCCTCCCGCGCCGGACTCCCCTCGACCTCGGTGTCCGTGAGGGAGTCGGCCAACGCGGCTATCCCGGAGTCGACCTCGACGATCCGGGCCGACATCGACAACTCACGCTCGAGCAGGCGCAACTGCTCGGCGTAGTGGCCGTGGAGCAACTCGGCCGCCCGGTCGGTGGCGAACCGCACCACCTCGCCGGTGACGTACGGGTTGCCGTCGCGGTCACCCCCGATCCACGAGCCGGGCCGCACGACGGCGCGGCCCCCGCACCCGAGGCGCTCGTCAATCTGGGCGTTGAGCGGAGGGATGACCTCGAGCAGGGTGGCCTCGTAGTACTGGAGCCCGGCCATCACCTCGTCCTCGATGTGGGGACGCTCGTTGCGGATGAGGGCGGTCTGCCACAGCGCGAGGACGAGCCGGCGCAGCTC
>NZ_JAALED010000340.1:2578-6913 GCF_014145155.1 Dietzia sp. B19
GCTCGAGCTCGGCGAGCTCCGCCTCCGTCACGGGGTCCTGCTCCACCGAGCGCAGGCCGTCGCGACGGCCCATGAGGACGTGCACCCGGCGGGTGGCCTCGAACACCATCCGGCGCCGGGTCTCCGTGGGGTGCGCGGTGAGGACCGGGGACACGCGGGCGGTCGCGCGCACGGCCGCCAGTCGCTCGTCGCCGTCCCCCTCGAGCAGGTCCGCCAACCGGGTCCACGTGACCTCCAGGTCACCGTCGGGCGGCGCCTCCCCGGCAGCCCGGTGCATCCGCCTGCGGCGCTCCTGGTGCAGGTCCTCCGCCACGTTGGCCAGCAGCGCGAACAGGGAGAACGCACGGATGACCGGAATGGCGTCGGCGGCGCTGATGTCCTTGAACAGGGCCGACACCTCGTCTCTGTCGGCCTCCGAGCGCCGGACCGCGAACGCCGTGCGGCGGGCCGTCTCGACGAGATCGAACACCCGGTCACCGGCGTGCTCACGGATCGTCTCGCCGAGCAGGGAACCGAGGAACCGGACGTCGTCCCGCAGCGGGGCCACCGCCCGGGCGAGGGGATCGGTCCCCGAGTCGGTCGCGTGGTGATCCTGTGGGGTGTCAGCCATGGCCGCCAGGGTAGGCGGAGCATGTGACAGGCGGGTGAAACGTGGGATCGCGGGGGACCGGACTCCCGGCGGGCCGAACGGAGGTGGACCCCGGCCACGGAACAGGACGACACGGGGGACATCCCTGATGTACCGCGGCCCCGCGAGGCGCACACTGGAGGCATGACACAGCAGCCCGGATCCCCGCAGTACGGCGACCCCCGGTTCGGAGACCAGCCCGTGGCCGGGCCCGACGACCGCACCCCCGCCGCCCTCGCGCACGCGTCCAGCCTCATCGCCATGGCGCTGTCCGCCGGGTGGCTCTCCTTCGTGGGGCCACTCGTGATGTGGTTGATCTACAAGGACCGCAGCCCGTTCGTCCGGCAGGCCGCCGCGGGGTCGTTCAACTTCAACGTCGGCCTGTGGATCATGAGCATCGTCGGGTGGATCTTCATCATCACCGTGATCGGCATCCCGATCGGCCTGGTGCTGTTGGCGGTCTCCTTCGTCCTCCAGATCGTCGGCCACCTGATCGGTACGGTGCGGGCCACCCGCGGCCGGATGATCAACTACCCGTTCCAGTTGCGCATCCTGAGCTGACGCCGCCGCTGCTCAGACCCCGGTCGGCTGCCGACCGTGGAGACTGTACTGCTCGAGCACCGAGTCGCGTAGCGCGCTGGTCAGCGGCCGGAACTCGTCGTCGTCGTCCCCTCCCACCAACGCGGCGCCGCCGCGCACGTAGACCTCACCGGGCCCGGTCCACGACTGCCGGCGCAGGTCGGGCTTGGCGATCTTCCGGGTCGCGGTGACCGGCATCGTCTCCATGATCCGCACGAAGCGCGGTGCCCACTTGGTCCCCATGTCGGGTTGGGTCCGGCAGAACTCGGAGAACGCGGCCGGGTCGAACGCCACGCCCGGCTCGAGCTGGATGGCCGCCATGACCTGGTCGCCCGTGCGGGGATCCGGCACGGGGTAGACGGCCACCACCAGGACGCCGGGGAAGCGGTCGAGGATCCGCTCGACCGGGCCGGCGGAGAAGTTCTCGCTGTCCACGCGGATCTTGTCCCCGGAGCGGCCGGCGAAGTAGAAGAACCCGTCGGCGTCCCGGTAGCCGAGGTCGCCGGAGTGGTAGACCTCGCCGATGTTGCGCTCGGCGGTGGCCTCCGGGTTGCGGTAGTACCCCTCGAACATGGCGGCGCCGGTGAGGTTGCAGATCTCCCCGATCGCCTCGTCGGCGTTGGCCAGGCCCCCGTCGGCGTCGAACTCGGCACGCGGGCACTCGCGGCCGTCCTCGTCGAGGATCGCGACGTCCATGTAGGCACCCGCGACGCCGAGCGCGTCCGGCGGGGTGTCCGAGGTGCGGCCGATCACGACCCCGCCCTCGCTGGAGCCGTACGACTCGCCCGGTTCGACGCCGAAGCGGCGGGCGAACTCGGCGCGGTCGTGGCTCGAGGCCTCGGTCCCGAAGACGGTGCGCAGGCGGGTCTGCTTCTCCTCCGGACGCTCGGGCTGGGCGAGGATGTAGGACAGCGAACGGCCCACGTAGTTGACGTAGGTGGCGCCGTAGCGCAGCACGTCGGGCAGGAATCCCGAGGCGGAGAACCTCCGACGCATCGCGAACGTGCACCCGACGAACGCGGCGGGGGCGAACGCGGCGAACATCGCGTTGCCGTGGAACATCGGCATCGCGCTGTAGGCGACGTCGTCCCTCACCAGGTTGCGGTAGTTGATCGTGCCGAGCATCGCGAGCCGACCGGTCGAGCACATGACCGCCTTGGGCGCACCCGTGGAGCCCGAGGTGAACAGCAGCGCGAGCAGGGTGTGGGGGTCACGGGCGGCGTCGTGGAGTCTGGGCTCCGTCCCGGCGTGCGCGGCCAGCAGGTCCTGCCACCCGGCTGAGTCCACGTCGTGCACGGCCACGACCCCTCCAGTCTCGTCGGCCAGGGTGAGGCCGTCGAGCAACCCGGCACCGTGGGCGTCGGTGACGATCACGTCGCAGTCCACCCCGCGGATGTCCGAGGCCAGCTCGGCGCCCCGGCGGGTGGGGTTGACGCCGATGATCGTCACACCCGCCATGGAGGCCCCGGACAGGAGGAACAGATACTCGGGGACGTTCTCCAGCAGGATGCCGACGTGCAGGTGGCGGAAACGCTCGGGACGGCCCGCGTACGCATCGGCGTGCGTGACGGACCAGTCGGCCAATATCGCGGCGCGGACCGCGCTCTCCGCCACGAACTCCCGCCACGTCCAGCTCGAGTCCTCGAAGAGGAGACCGGGATGGTCGTCGGTCGAGCGTTCGAGGAGGATGTCGCCGAAGGTCTCGTGTCGCATCTCGTGGCCGGGGTTGAACTGGGGCGTGGTCATGAAGTTAAGTTAGCGCATTAGATCTGATCCATCCGGCGATGCGGAGTGCGATTCCCGGCGCGTGCGGACGCCACTCGCGCGACGATGGACACCCATCCCCCGTCCGGCAGGACCCCGCCCCGTGACCTCCCCCTCAGCGCACGCCTCCCGCCCACCGTGGGGCACCCGCATGCTCGGGCTCGAGCGGGAGGAACCCCCGCGACGGAAGAAACGGGTCCAGCGGGTGCTCACGCGGATGCTGGTGGTCACGCACGGGCTCGGGGTGGTGGGGGTCTGGATCGTGATCGGCCTGCTGCTGCCCCTCGAGCAGGTCATCTCCGGGCGGTTCAGCCCGGCGGCCCTGGTGGTGACCCCGGTGACCGCCCTCGTCGGGATCGCCCTCGGGTCGTGGTGGCTCCTGAAGGTGGTGGCCGGCTGGATGAGGTGGGCCGAGGAGAGCCGGCCACCGACCGCCGCCGAACAGGCGCGGTGCCTGTCGGCGCCGCTCGGGATCACCCTGCGGACCGGGGCGCTCTGGGCGGCCGGCGGCACTGTCGTCGCGGTGGCGTTCGCGGTCGAGGACGTCCGGTCCCTCTGGGTCGTCGCGGGCGCGATCGTGGTGATCGGGTCCCTGAGCTGTGGATCGGCCTACATCGTCGCCGAGATCGCGCTGCGCCCCCTCGCCGCGCTCGCGCTGGAGGCCGGTCCGACACTGCACTCCCCGGTCATCGGCGTGCGTGGGCGGTTGCAGGCCTTCTGGGTGGTGAGCTCCGGGCTCCCCCTCATCGGACTCGTGCTGCTCAGCGCCTACGCCGCCGCGAACAACCAGTTCCCCGTCTCACGGCTCGTGACCATCGTCGGGATCCTCGGCCTCGGGGCCCTCGCGGCCGGGTTCGCCGCGACCTGGTTGCTCGTGTCCGCCCTGCTCGCCCCGGTGTACTCCGTCCGCTGGGCCATGGAGGACCTCGCCGGCGGGGACCTCGACGCGCGCGTGGAGGTGTTCGACGGGACCGAACTCGGGCAGTTGCAGCGGGGGTTCAACCGGATGGCGGAGATGATCCGCGAGCGTCAGCGTCTGCGCGAGCTGTTCGTCCGCCATGTGGGTAGCCAGGTCGCGAAGGCCGCCGAGATCCAGGAACCCCATCTCGGCGGCGACACCACGTACGTCGGCGTGCTGTTCGTCGACCTCATCGGCTCCACCCGGCTCGCCTCCACGCGCCCCGCCCGGGAGGTCGTCGAGACCCTCAACGCGTTCTTCGAGGTGGTCGTGGACCGGGTCGAATCCCACGGCGGCCTGCTCGACAAGTTCCAGGGCGACGCGGCGCTGGCCGTGTTCGGGGCCCCCGCGCCCATCGCCGACCCCGCGACGGCGGTCCTCGCCTCGGCCCGGGACCTGGCCCGGG
>NZ_JAALED010000341.1:0-1801 GCF_014145155.1 Dietzia sp. B19
ACGGGGCCGACGGGGCCGACGGGGCCGGCGGGGCTCAGCTCAGCGGGCGCGGCGGGCCAGGCGCTCGGTGTCGGAGATGATGACGCTCTTGCCCTCGAGCCGCAGCCAGCCGCGGTGCGCGAACTCGGCCAGGGCCTTGTTGACCGTCTCGCGCGAGGCGCCGACCAGCTGGGCGATCTCCTCCTGCGTGAGGTCGTGCGTCACGCGGATGTTGCCGCCCTCCTGGGTGCCGAAGCGCTGGGCCAGCTGCAGCAGCGCCTTGGCCACGCGACCGGGGACGTCGGTGAAGATGAGGTCGGCCAGGTTGTTGTTGGTGCGGCGCAGGCGGCGGGCCAGCACGCGGAGCAACTGATCGGAGATCTCGGGACGCTCGGAGATCCACCGCTTGAGCGCGGAGCGGTCCATGGCCTGCACGGAGACGTCGGTGACGCAGACCGCCGAGGAGGTCCGCGGGCCCGGGTCGAAGATCGACAGCTCGCCGAACATGTCCGACGGACCGAGGATCGACAGCAGGTTCTCGCGGCCGTCGGGGGCCTTGCGGGAGAGCTTCACCTTGCCGGAGGTGACGATGTACAGGCTGTCGCCCTGCTCGCCCTCGCGGATGATCACGTCACCCTTCGAGTACTCCTCGCGGGTCAGGTCGGCACGCAGCGCCGAGACGGCCGCGGGCTCGACACCCTGGAAGATGCCGGCCCGGGTGAGTACGTCGTCGGCAGACTGGTCCGTGCGGCGATCTATCGTCACAGTCTGTGACCCTCCCGTTCGGGCGCGGACGAGCGAGGTCCGCGCCATGGCGTGCGTGTGGCGAAAGCCACTGTAGCCGTTCCGGTGCCCCAGGTGTGACCAACGCGCGGCGACCGGGGTGGGTCAGGTCTCGATCTTCTCCGGCTCGGCCAGGATGGCGGCCTCGAACTTGTCCATCAGGAGGGCGAAGCCGGCGAGGAGGACCGGGACCAGGACGACGAGGATTCCCTGCATGACCCCGAGTAAACACCCCCGCGGGCCGGCTCGCACGCGCGGCCCGGCGCACCCGAGGGTGGTCCGGGCCGTAATGTGGACTCATGCCCGACCCCGCTCCAGCTTCCACGAAGCGCCGCAGACGAGGGGTGGCCGCGAGGGGGGTGGAAACCGACCTCGGGCGCACCCGCCGCGCCAGGCGCATGCTCCGCACCCTCGAGAGCGCGTTCCCGCACGTCTACTGCGAGTTGGACTTCCGCGACCCGCTGGAGCTGAGCGTCGCGACGATCCTGTCCGCGCAGTGCACGGACAAGCGGGTCAACGAGGTCACGCCCGCCCTGTTCGCGCGGTACCGCACGGCCGCGGACTACGCGGGCGCGGACCGCGAGGAGCTGGAGGCGCTGATCCGTCCGACCGGTTTCTACCGCAACAAGGCACGCAGCATCCAGGGTCTGGGCGCGGCGCTGGTGGAGAAGTACGACGGCGAGGTGCCGCGGCGGCTCGAGGACCTGGTCACCCTCCCCGGGTTCGGGCGGAAGACGGCCAACGTGGTGCTCGGTAACGCGTTCGGCGTGCCCGGATTGACGGTGGACACGCATTTCATGCGCCTGGTCGCGCGCTGGAAGTGGACCGAGGCCACCGACCCGGTCCGCATCGAGCGGGAGGTGGCGCGGCTGCTCCCGCGCGCGGAATGGACCGACGCCAGTCACCGGATCATCTTCCACGGCCGACGGGTGTGTCACGCGAGGACCGCGGCCTGCGGGGCGTGTGTCCTGGTCGACGACTGCCCGTCCGCGGGCGAGGCCGGCCCGCTCGATCCGGTGGCCGCCGCCCGCCTCGTGGC
>NZ_JAALED010000342.1:0-3110 GCF_014145155.1 Dietzia sp. B19
GGCCGGCCCTCGCGGTCAGCCGGTCGGAGCCGATCGGGCGAACTCGACCACCGAATCGAGGTCGTAGCTGCCGGCGGTGGTCCCGAGCCCCCGGGCCACCTGGGCCGCGACCGCGCAGCCGAGGACGGCGGAGCCCTGCAGGTCGCGACCGAGATGACGCCCCACCAGGAATCCGGCGGAGAACGAGTCCCCGCAGCCGGTGGTGTCGACGACGTCGATCGCGAAGGCGGGTACCGCGATGGTCTCGTCCGGTGTCACGACGAGCGCGCCGTCGGCGCCCGCGGTGAGGGCCACGCACGCGACCCCGCGCTCGATCAGCATGCGCGCGCCCTCTGCCAGCGTGTCGGCGCCGGTGAAGCCGCGGACCTGGTCGTCGTTGGGCAGCAGGTAGTCCACGTGCGGTAGCGCGTCCGCGATCCACTCGAGCATTCCGGGGTCGCCGTCGGCCAGGATGTCGACCGACGTGGTGATCCCCTTCTCACGGGCACGGGCGAGCAGCTCGTCGGCCGCCGGGCCGCCCAGGAACTCCGGCCCACCCAGGTGCAGATGCGTGAGCCCCTCGAGCGCGTCGTCGGCGATGTCGTCCAGGGTGAACACGCCGTTCGCGCCGATGCAGTGCCACGCCGGCCGGTCCCCGTTGGGGCGCACGGGGATCACCGAGGCGGACGTCTGTGCGTCCGCCTTGGTCACCAGGCGGCCGGTGTCGACCCCCTCCCCGCTCAACAGGGTCGTCAGGGTGCGCCCGATCGAATCGGCGCCGACCGCACCGATGCTGCGGACCCCGGCCCCGAGGCGGCTGAGCACCACCGCGGTGCCCCCCGCGGTCCCGGCCGGTGAGAAGGCGATGGTGTCCACGAGGGCCCCGGCGGAGCCCTCCGGGATGGACTCGATCCCGATCGCGTGGACGTCGAGGACGTGCACTCCGACCGTCGCGATCGTCATGGATGAGATGTCGGTCATTGCGGGCTCTCCTTGGTGGTTCCGTACTCGAGGGTGATCGCCTGGACGACCGCGTCGTGTTGCTGCGCCTCGGTGAGGGGTCGTGGTGTGCCCACCCCACTCGCGCGGACGTGCAGGGCCGCCAGCCACTCCAGCAACAGCGCGTTGTCGAGGGCCTTGTCGAGGGAGGATCCCACCGTCACCGAGCCGTGGTTGGCCATCAGGACCGCCTGCCGGTCGCGCAGGCCGTCCACGACGAGGTCGGCGAGCTCGGGGGTTCCGAAGGTCGCGTAGGGCGCCACCCGGATCTCCCCGCCCAGCAGCAACTGCTGGTAGTGCAGCACGGGCAGCACGTCCATCCCGGTCACGCAGGAGACGGCGGTGGAGAACGGGGCGTGGGTGTGGACGACGGCCCCCGCCTGAGTACCTGAGTAGATCCCCAGATGCAGCCCGAGCTCGGAGGTCGGCGCCAGTCGGCCGTCCACGTGCTCGCCCGTCGCGCCGACCACGGTGACGTCCTCGGCACGGCAGTCGGCCAGGACCACCCCGGTGCCGGTCACGGCGATCCGCCCGTCGTCCACCCGGGCCGAGACGTTTCCGGCGGTGCCGATGAGCAGTCCCTCGGCCGCCAGTCGCCTGGCGGTGGCGGCGACGTGCTCGCGGGCCCGCGACGACTGCCCACGGGATCCCGACGACTCCGTCGTCACAGCCCACCAGCCTGATCGATGCCGCGTTCGGCGTGCACGACGCTCTCGAGCGTCGTCATGGACCGGCGGAACTGGCCGGTGAGCGACTTCTCGAGAACCGGCGCGACGAGGCGGCCGAGGGGGCCGAGCCCGACCCGGCAGTCGACCCGGTACGTCATCAGGGTGGCCTCGGCGCCCAGCGGCTCGAAGCGGAAGGTGTTGACCATGTCGTGCAGTGGCGCGAACCCGGTCCCGGAGTCGACCCTGAGGGACCGCGGCTCGACCTTCCCCACCGTCCACACGGACCGCGTCGTGAGCGGCCCGATCGTCCGGTTCCGCTCGGAATAGGTCTCGCCCACGGTCGCCGCACCGTGGTGGGCGGTGACCTCCAGGGCCCCGTCGACCCACTCGGCGTACCGGGAGGTGTCGTCGATCACGGCCCAGATGTCCTCGACCGGGGCTGCGAGTCGCTGCTGTACGGAAACGGTCAGACGTGTCACGGATGTCCTCCTGAGTGTGCGATCACGGCGCGGGCGGCGGCCTCCCCGGAGCGGACCGCGCCGTCCATGTAGCCGTTCCAGTAGTCGGAGTGTTCGGCACCGGCCCAGTGCACTCGGCCGAGCGGCCGGTCGCGCCACTGACCGAGCGTGGTCAGGACGCCGGGGCCGAGGACAGCGGTCGGGCCACCCCGGGTACAGCGTTCCGCGGTCCAGTCCTTCTCGAAGTATCCGACAGGCGCCAGCGCCGCGGGCCCGACCACCCGGGCGAAACTCTGCAGGACCGCCCCGCCGCGCTCCCGGGCCGGACGGGGCGCCCACTTCCGCCACCCCGCTCCCCCCACGAACCCCATGAGGATCCCGGGTGAGCCGCTCGGCGGGGTGTTGTCGAACATCGAGCACACCGGGGTACCGCCCCCGCGGAAGACGCCCTGGCCGGAGAGTCCGTCCTCCCGCCAGAACGGGCGCTCGTAGATCGCCTCACACTTCATGAGGGTGCCGAAGGCCATCCTGCGGAACAGGGCGTCCTGGTGGGCGGGCAGCGACGGGCTCCACTCGATCTCGGCGGCCAGGTGGGGTGGCGCGGTCACGATCACCTCCTCGCCGTCGAAGGACCCCGCGTCGGTGGTGACGGTGACCCCCGTGGCACGGTGTTCGATCCGCCGGACGGGGGCGCCGAGGGTGACGGAGTCGCCCAGTTCCTCGGCCATGCGTTGCGAGATCACCTGCGAACCGCCCACGACCCGGGACTCCTGGGCCCCGCCGGCCACGCCGATCATCCGGTCCAGTGAGCCCGGGTGGATCTCGTCACCCGCGCCCGCGACATACGCCAGGCCGTACAGCGCCGAGGCCTCGGACGCCGCGGCCCCGAACGCCGAACCGAGGAGGGTGTCGATCAACTCGACCCCGCCGGCGCCGATCGCGCCGCGCCGCAGCCAGGTGGCGAGACTCTGCGCGTCCAACCGGCCCGCGTCGGGATGCTCCCACG
>NZ_JAALED010000343.1:0-2293 GCF_014145155.1 Dietzia sp. B19
CGCCGTGCCGGTCTCGCTCGCGGCGCTGCGCGGTGGGGCGGACGCGCTGGGCGTCACGACGATCGCCGAGGCAGTGCAGCTGCGTGACGCGGGCATCGACGCCGAGATCCTGGCCTGGTTGTTCGGGGTGGGTGACGACGTCGGCGTGGCGCTCGAGGCGGATGTGGACCTGGCGGTCCCGAGCCCGGGCCACCTCGACACCGTTCTCGACGCCGCCCGGCGTACCGGCCGCCGCGCCAGGGTGACCCCCAAGATCGACACCGGGCTCGCCCGCTCCGGCATCACCCTCGACGAGTGGCCCTCCCTGCTCGACCGGCTGGTCGCCGCCTCCGACGAGGGCCTCATCGAGGTGACCGGGCTGATGGCGCACTTCGCGCACGCCGACGATCCGGGCAACCCGGTGATCGACCAGCAGGTCGACCGTCTGCACGCGTGCGTGGCGCAGGCCCGCGCCCGCGGGGTGCGGTGCCCGGTCAACCACCACGCCAACTCCGCGGCCACCCTGACCCGCCCGGACGACGGCTTCGAGATGGTCCGCCCCGGGATCGCCCTCTACGGGCTCAACCCGGTCGACGGTCTCGAGGCGGAGCTGGTCCCGGCCATGACGTTCTCCGCCGAGGTCCTGATGGTCAAGCGCATCGCCGCCGGTCAGGGGGTGAGCTACGGGCACACGTGGCACGCCCCGCGGGACACCACGGTGGCCCTCGTGGCGGCGGGGTACGCCGACGGGGTGTGGCGACTGCTCTCGGGCAGGCTCGACGTGTCGATCCACGGACGCCGGTACCCGAACGTCGGCCGCGTCTGCATGGACCAGTTCGTCGTCGACCTGGGACCGGACCCGGGCGACTCGGTCCGCGCGGGGGACACCGCCGTCCTGTTCGGTACCGGCTCCGACGGGGGCCCCACCGCCGCCGAGTGGGCCCGCACCCTCGGGACCATCCACTACGAGGTCGTCACAGCCGTCCGAGGCCGAGCGGTGCGCCAGCACGTTCTCGGGGCCCGCCACGCCAGCGGCGGGCAGAGGGAGGGTTCGCTATGAGTGGAGAAGACGACTCGCCCGGGCGCCGGAGGTCGATGCCCCGGCTCCGGTGGCCCCGGCGCCCTTCCCGGTCCGCTGCGGGGGATCCCGTCGAGGTCCGGTCACCCGAACTGGTGGGCGGGGAGACCGGGGACGCCGAGTCCGTCGAGGAGCAGATCCGGGCCCCGGGCGGTCTCGCCGCGGGTCTGAGCGCCCTCGGCGCCGCGACGATCGGATCCGTGGGCACGCTCCTCCCGGGACGCCGGGCAAGTGACCCGTGGGCCGGCGAGGACATGTGGGAGCTCGGGGTCGACCGGGGTTCGATGGTCGCCGCCTCGGACGGTGTCCCGCTCGCGGTGCGGGAGGCCGGCCCGACCGACGCGCCGATGACCGTGGTGTTCGCCCACGGGTACACGCTGTCGATGGACTCCTGGCACTTCCAGCGCCGGCACCTCCAGGACCGATTCGGCTCCGAGGTCCGCCTGGTCTTCTACGATCAGCGCGGTCACGGACTCAGCGGCAAGAGCTCGCGCGACAACTCGACCATCGCCCAGCTGGCGTCCGACCTCAACTCGGTGATCTCCGCCACGGCGCCGACCGGCCCGATCGTGGCGATCGGCCACTCCATGGGGGGCATGACGGTCCTCGGCTACGCCGTCCGCCACGAGGACGCGGTCCGCGAGCGCGTGCTCGGCGTGGGGCTGGTCGCCACGGCGATGGCGGAACTGTCGGAGTCGGGCCTGGGTGCCGTGCTCGACAGCAGGGCCGTCAGCAGATTCGTGGGCCTCGCCGGCCGCACGCCCGCGGTGTTCACCAGCAGCCGCAGGGCCCTCGGGGCGATCATCTCGCCGTTCATCTACGGCGGCTCGTTCGGCGACCCGGCCAAGATGAGCCCGACCGTCGCCAGGTTCGTGGACAAGCTCATCGCCTCGACGGACGTCCTGACGATCGCGAACTTCTTCGAGACCCTCACCCAGCACGACGAGTCCGCGGCCGTGCCCGTGCTCCGCGACGTGCGCACCACGGTGTTGTGCGGGGACCGCGACCTGCTCACCCCCCTCGACCGCTCGGTGGACATCGCCGAGGCGCTGCCGGACGCCGAGTTCGTGGTGGTCCCCGGAGCGGGGCACATGGTGATGTTGGAGGAGCCCGCGCACGTGTCGGAGGTCCTCGGCGACCTCATCGCGGACGCCATCGTCGAGTGGCGCGCACGCACGCGGGAGAAGTCGAGCGGCACCGAATCGTCGAAGGGCACCGGATCGTCGAGTGGCTCAG
>NZ_JAALED010000344.1:0-3166 GCF_014145155.1 Dietzia sp. B19
CGCGGTCCGCGGGGTCGATCGCGCCGTCCGGTCCGGGGGTCGCGGCGAGCGGGGTGAGCATGCCGGCGTTGGCGTCGGGCTCCACCAGGACGCGGTCGGCGAGCATGCACGGGTTCCCGGCCAGGGCCGAGAAGTTGCCGGCCGCGATCGTGTACGCCGGGTACTGCTTGTGGACCCCCTTGGCGAACGAGGCGACGGAGAACACGACGAGCAGACCCGCGACCACCGCGATGGGTGCGGCGGCGATCGTCCGCACCCGCCGCCGGCCCTCGCGCGTCCTGGGCGCCTGCGTGCCCACGTAGTCCTGCCTGAGATGCTGCCAGCCGGCATAGGCGAAGGTCAGGACCGCCAGACCCAGGAGCACGGTGGCCGCGTCGATGCCGCGGACACTGGGCGCCTTGTCCCACCAGGGGATGCCGTAGCTCGAGACGTACCACCAGCCGTTGGGTCCGGCGAAGGCCAGCGCGAGCACCACCAGGATGATCCCCAGGAACACGGTCCGGTTGCGGGCGGTGCGGACCGCGGACGCGGAGATGGCCATGGCGCCGAGCGCCGCGATCGCCGCGCCGATCCCCGCGTAGACACCGAAGTGGTGGGTCCACTTGGTGGGGGAGAACATCATGAAGAACGCGGTGCCCACCACCACACCGACCAGGCGCCAGACGGGCCCCGAGGCCGCGCCCGGGATCTTGCCGCGGCGCAGCAGGGTGCCGATCACCATGATGAGGCACAGCAGGACCAGCAACACCGGGAGTCGACGCGAGAGCGAGCCGTCGACCGTCGGGATCATCAGGTAGTAGTAGCGGACGAACTCCTCGAACCAGTTCAGGTTGGGGCCGATCTCGCCGCGCACCCGGATGGCCTCGAGCACCGAGGCCAGGGACTGGATGCCGAAGACGCTGATGAGCACCATGGTCCCCGCGGCGAGCACCGGGGCGACCAGCGCGAGGTGAGACCCGACCTCGCGCCCGCGCACCACGACGGTGCGCAGGACCGGGCGCAGTCCCATCACCAGCGCGGCGACGGCCATGAGTCCGGTGGGGCCGGTGGCCAGCGAGAACGAGGCGACGATCACCGCTATCGCGTACGGCAACATGCGTCGGGTCGCGATGGCGCGTTCGACGGAGACCCAGGTGAGCAGCGCGCCCAGGGCGATGACGGGCTCGGGCCGCAGGCCGTTGTTGAAGGCCATCCAGAAGGCCAGGAACACGGCGGCGGCGCTCCACACGACCACCGGGGTGGTGCGCGCGGCGCGGCCGAGCCGCGGCAGGACCTCGCGGCTGATGACGAGCCAGCACAGGATCGCGGCGACGAGCGCGGGCAGACGCATCCACGGGCTGGCGGTGGACACGTGCGCGAGCATCGTGAGCAGGTCGTAGTACGGGGAGCCGAACGGAGACTCCGGGACGCCGTACCAGCGGTAGTAGTTGGCCATGTAGCCGGCGGGGTCGGCGGCCCGGGCCATCGACATGATGTACCCGTCATCGGAGGTGTTGCCGCCGATGAAATGCCACACACCGAGCGTGCCGATCACGGCCACGTCCGGTAGCCGGATCCTGAACCACCCGCGGGGCAGGAACCGGCGGGACCGGCGGCCGTCGGTCTGGTCGAGCCCGTGCAGGGCCCAGAGGGCCACAGCGGTGGCGATCAGCCCGATCACGATGGCGGCCCACTTGAGGGCGGTCGGGTCGGTGGTGAAGCGGGAATCGACCTCTACGGCCACCTCGAGGCCGTCGGGGACCACGGTGTCGGAGGGCAGGTCGGTGTAGATGCCCACGACCATCGGTCGGAGGTCGTCGGCATCGACCCGGCGGGCGGCGTCGTCGATGCCCTCGAACTCCGCCTCGACGAAGGTCGGGGCGGCGGTCACGGTCAACTGCGTGCAGTCCCCGGCGGCGACCTCCTCCCGCGGTGCGGAGACGATGACCCGGTTGCGGGAGACCACGTCGACCGTGTCCGCGGAGGCCCGGACGAACAGTGCCCGGTCGCCGGCCTCCTCACCACCCGCCGGGGCGGTGGACAGCAGGATCCCGCCGTCGGCGGGCAGGTCCGCGACCAGGGTGCAGGGCACGGAGGCGGTGAACCGCTGGGGCGAGTGCGCCATCAGCGGCGCGGTCACCGAGTCGACCGATCCGTTCTGTGGCCACTGCACGCTCGATGTGGTCTGGGTGACCGGCAGGAACGGCAGGGAGAGGAAGCACAGAGTGCCCAGGAGGCCGCTGACGATGGCGACGAGGCGGAGCCTCGCGACACGGGCGTCGGCGGCGACCGGGCCGGAAGCAACGGTGGAGTCTGACACGACGCCCGATTCTAGGCGACGGTCACTTCATGGGACCCGGCGTGGTCCAGCCCCACTGGACGGAACTGCTGCGCACGAGGTCCGCGGGCGTCGCCCCGGGGTCGAGGGGTTCGAACCGTTGGAGGGAACCCCAGTCCCGCGACCAGTCGTGGTCGAGGTAGGTGGGGACGGTGACGGCCTCCACCGTCTGGGTGGTCCACAGCAGTGGTCCGCCGCCGCCCGCGCTCTGCCACCAGTTCGCGGCGGCCGAGGACTCGCGGTCGGCGAGGATCCGGTAGCGGGGGATCTCTGCGACCCCGCCGTTGTGGACGAACGGGCGCTGACAGGGGAAGGCCAGGGCCACCACCCAGTCGACGAGCACCGGGTCGGTGTGGCCCACGACCTCGTCGAGGGTGCGTAGCCGGGGGTTCCGGGGCGGGGTCACGGCGAGCCACCAGTCGGGGTCGAGGTTGCCGTCGGTCGCCACCACCCGGACGACCTCGGCGTCGGAGGGGATCGACTCGAGGGGGATCCTGAGGTTGCGCCAGGCGGGGGCGGGACCGATGTCGACGGGGGTCGTGGAGCCCATGACCTCGAAGTCGGTGGGGCCCGCCGCGCCGACCCGGCCCGGTCGGCCGTACTCGATCGTCAGATCGCCGTTGCCGATGCGGCCGGCCGCGGCCATCACCAGCAGGGGGCTGTTGGGGCGGCGGGCGGGCAGCTCGTACCAGGCCGACGTGAGTTCGGCGGCGACCTGGGGACCGCGACGGTAGGAGCCCAGCACCGGTGTGGTGTCGGGGTCCAGGCCGAAGGGCAGCGCGACGGTGGAGCCGTTGACGGTGACCTCACCCCGGCCGCCGGTGGTGCCCGCGTCGACGCCGTCGCCCA
>NZ_JAALED010000345.1:0-4580 GCF_014145155.1 Dietzia sp. B19
CCGCGCGCCACCGTCCCGCCGCGCGCCACCGCGCGGACGTGGGCGGCCCTGGGCGTGCTCGCCCTGCCGATGCTGCTGCTGGCGATCGACGCGACCGTCCTGATCTTCGCGATGCCGGGGATCGCAGCCGATCTGTCCCCGTCGGCCACCCAGCAGCTGTGGATCATGGACATCTACTCGTTCATGATCGCCGGCCTGCTGGTGACAATGGGAGCGGTCGGCGACAGGATCGGCAAGAAGAGGCTGCTCCTCATCGGGGCGGTGCTGTTCACCGCCGCCTCCGTGGCCGGCGCCTTTGCCACCAGCTCCGAACAGCTGATCGTCGCCCGCGCGCTCCTCGGGCTGGCGGGGGCGACCATCATGCCGTCCACGCTGTCGCTGATCCGCGCGATGTTCATCGACCGTGCGCAGCGGCGGTTCGCCATCGCCGTGTGGTCCATGGCGGGGACGCTCGGGGCGGCGGCCGGTCCGATCGTGGGCGGCTGGATGCTCGAGCACTTCTGGTGGGGGTCGGCGTTCCTCATCAACATCCCGGTGATGGTGGTGCTGCTGGTGCTCGGCCCGGTGCTGCTCACCGAGAGCCGCGATCCCTCACCCGGGTCACTTGATCTGGTCAGTGCGGCCATGTCGCTGGTGGCCATGCTCAGCGCCGTCTACGGGCTCAAGACCCTCGTCGCCGGAGAGGGCGCGGTCACCGGGGTGCTGTGCGTGGCGGCGGGGTTGGCCGTGGGCGCGGTCTTCGTGCGCCGCCAGCTACGGCTCACGAACCCGTTGCTGGACGTGGACCTGTTCCGTGCGCGGGCGTTCCGGGGCGCGGTGGTGGCCGATCTGCTGTCGATCTTCGCCTTGATCGGTTCGCTCTGGGCGCTGACCCAGTACCTGCAGCTGGTCGTGGGACTCTCCCCGATGCGGGCGGGACTGTGGCTCCTGCCGGCGATGGCCGTCTCCGCGGTGGCGGCGTTCCTGGCCGCCGCACTGGTCAAACGCATCAGCGCCGCGGTACTGGTCACGGCCGGACTGCTGGTGGCGGCGGTGGGGTTCGGGCTCATGCTGGGTCTGACCCCCGACTCCGGCCCGGTCCCGGTGATCGTGGCCCTGAGCCTGGTCTCCCTCGGCGGCGGCGTGGGCATGACGCTGACCAACGACATCATCATGAGTTCGGCCCCGCCCGCTCGTGCAGGCAGGGCGGCCGCCATTTCGGAGACCGCCTACGAACTCGGCACCGCCCTGGGGACCGCCATCCTGGGATCGGTGCTGGCCGCGGTGTATCGCAGCCACCTGCTGGGTGACACCGGCGCCGCCGTCGTGGTCTCACCGGCGCAGTTGGAGCGGGCGAGCGCGACGATCGCCGAGGCGTTCACCGTCGCCGGTCAGTACCCGGCCTCCGCTGCGGAGGTGCTGATCACCGCGGCGCAGGCGGCGTTCACCGATGCGCTGACCACGGTGGGTGTGCTCGGGTCGATCATCATGGTGGTCGCCGCGCTCTGGACCGCCGTCACCCTGCGGGGCACCTCGGCCACTGCTGATCTCACGCGGCAGTCGGATCGCGCGCAGGCGGTCAGCGCTACCGGGTCCAGCGCTACGGGGTGAGGTGCGCGGCGGTGACCGGGGCCCGTCAGCCCAGGCCGAACAGGCGTCCCACGAGGCCCACCGCCATGACCAGGACGATCAGCACGATGATCCCCAACAGCAGGTAGATGCCGATTCGGGACCCGGACTTGGTCGGGCTCTGTCCGGTACGGGCGCTGTCGGAGGCCAGCGACGTGGAATCCGAGTCCGGCGTCTGCGGTCCCGTGGGCGAACCGCCGGCATCGAGGTCGGGGGAGTCGCTGGGATCCGGGTCTGACGGAAGGGAATTGGCCATGCCCCACCTTGGCACGGCTGTCCCCCGCAGTGCCCGCGGGTGTGCTGGCGCGGGTAGGTCCGGCGGGTCTTGAGGAACGGATGTCGTGGTCGATAGCGTGACCGCATGCCCCGGATCTCCACGCGGCGTGTGGTCGTCGCCCTCGACTGTCCTGACGCTCGAGAGCTCGCCGACTTCTACGCCGCGATGCTCGGATGGCGAGTCAGCGCGGACCCCGCGTACCCGGACTGGGTGGACGTCCTGCCGCCGGAGGGGGAGTCGGAGGCGGTCGCGCTGGGGTTCCAGACCGTCCCCGACTTCCGCTCGCCGAGCTGGCCCGACGGTCCGGTCCCGCCGCAACTGCACCTGGACTTCTACGTGGAGTCGATCGCCGACTCCGAGCCGGCCGTCCTCGCCGCCGGTGCGCGACGACATGAGCACCAGCCCAGCCCCGACGGGCGCTTCGTGGTGTACCTCGACCCGGTCGGGCATCCGTTCTGTCTGTGCGTGGAGTGACGGCGCGGCAACGGGCCGCGGGCGCGGGCGGGCACGAGGTTCACCCATTGCGCCGCGTGGTGGCGTCCGGCTCAAGCGCATGGATCTGCCCCGTGGCACGCCAGTGCGGCGAGTGGTCACAATCGTCGGAATCTGTCTGACTCGACCACGGAGAATGCGAGCGGAAATGCCCTTTAGACGAAGGGCGTGGCGGTGCCCGAGCCCAGTCGCGCCTGGTTCACCGGTGACCGCCTCTGCGCACGATCGATCGCCTCGGCGCACGATCGATAGCCTCGGTGGACCCGGCCAGCGGCCACCTTCCACAAGCGTCCGGCCTCTCCACAACGCGGCGGCGAACGGGCTGCTCGCCGGGGCCGGGACCGCTCGCGATACGCGACAGTCGCCGCATGGCCACACGACCGAACGGCCCGCGGCGTCGCGGGGAGCTGCTCGCGACCCACGGGACACACCGGGTCACGAGCGGGTATCGCAGAGTCCACCACGGCATATGGGAACCGGCGACCACCGTGATCACTCCGATCACGCGGTTGGCTGCGGCGACACTGGCCTGCCCGGGTGCGGTGGCCACCGGGTGGGTGGCTGCCGCGATCCACGGCCATCCGTGGGTTCCGGCGCGGTACTCGATCGACCTGGCAGTCGGCCGGAAGCGGGTGCGGCGAGAGGGGATCGTCGCGCGCCGGTACGAGATCCCGGAGGACCAGGTGGAGACCATCCTCGACGCTGACGGCGCCCCACTTCGTCTCGCAAGCCCGGAATGGGCACTGTTCGACCTGGCCAGGCATGCGGGGAAGCCGGAGGCGATGATCGCGCTGGACGGTGCCTCGTGGATGGGGCCGGGCCACGACATCAGGCATTCGTTGCTGACGCTGCTCGTCAGACATCCGGGTCTGCGCGGGCGCAGGATCGCTCTCGAGCGCTGCGCGATGGCGGAGCCGCTGACCGAATCGCCCATGGAGACGCGCCTGCGGCTGTTCCTGATCGATCTGGGGCTGACCGGGTTCCGAGTCCAGTACCGCACCCCGGGGCTGCCGTACCGGCTGGACTTCGCTTTCCCGGAACACAAGGTCGCGGTGGAGTACGACGGCGCCGGTCACCGTGACGCCGCGCAGCACGGAAACGACGTGCGCCGGAAGAACCGCCTGCGCGCGGCCGGCTGGACGGTCATCACCGTGACGGCGACGCTCTTCTACCGTCGGCGCCATGAGCTCGCCGCCCAGTTACGCGCCGCGCTGAGCTGAGTCGAGCCCTTGACCTCGCCGTGGGCACCTCGCCTCCGCCGAGTGGTCGAGAACGCACACTCTCGGAAAAGGTGACCTGGGAGGACGTGAGCGCCATCGACCACTCGGCGAAACTGGCGCTCGTCGAGCCGGTCGAGCTTCCCACGCTGCCGCCCGCCGCGCCGCTCGTCGAGAAGCGAGAACCTCAGCAGCGTCCCGCCGGCACCAGTCGCTCCGGCTGGGCCTCCAGGTAGTCAAGCGCGTTGTCGTCGTAGGTGAGGACCAGCGCCACGGCGTTGGCGACGAGCAGCACCCAAGCCGACCACAGCATCGGGTCGTACAGCACGGCCACCAGGGAGAAGCTCGCGGCGGTCGTCAGCAGTGCACGGCTGCAGCGTTCACCGTCACGGAGCATCACGGCGCCCACCACCTGCACCACCATGGCGGCGAACAGGCCGGTCGCGAGGACCCAGCCGAACCAGCCGAGCGCCTCGGCCCCGCCAGCCTCGGCGCCGCCAAAGCCCGCCCCGCCGCGACCGGCCTCACCGACACTCAATCCCGCGACCAGCGCCAGAATGTTGCTTCCGGTGACAAGGCTGGCGATGGTGACCGTGGTGAACAGGCCACAGAACACCCAGATCCAGGATGCGATCGAGACGGAGAGCGGTCGGCTCACGTACGGACCTCTCGGGTCGGCGGTCGCACCCTCGTGGAGCGACTCGGACAAGATGCGCCTATCGTCTGACGAGATAGACAGGTGTCGATAGAGTGCGGCACACCTGATTTTTGGTGTGGTGCAGTGGTGCTCGGTTCCCGGGTTCTTCCCGTGGCTCCGTGCGCTCGTCGCGCCCTCACGCGGACGTGGTGCCCCTCAGCGCCCCGACGCGGCCGGACTGGAGGTGGATCTGGTGCCCGCGTGGAAGAAGGCCCGGGCGGTGCTGCGGGCGGACACCGTGGCCCGCGCGGTCGCGCTGTGCGTCGACACCCGGCGCGGTGTGCTGGTG
>NZ_JAALED010000346.1:0-2406 GCF_014145155.1 Dietzia sp. B19
GCCTCCGCGGCCGCGACGGACCCGCCGACCACCGCGGCGGGCAACCCGCGGACCGTGCGACCGGCGCTGTCGACCAGGCCGAGTTGGCGGGTCAGGTCCGCACCCCGGTCGATCACCCGCAGAACGAACTTCCGGGCCGGCTTCCCCCCGGATCCCCCGATCGGGTGGATCTCGCAGGGGACCGAGAACAGCGAGTCGAGTTCCCCGGACAGGCGATCGGCGATCTCACCCGAATCGACCTCCGCCTCGATCACCAGGCGTCCCGAGAGGACCTGGAGGGTGCCCGCGAACCGCAGGAGCGAGGCGATCTCCGCCTTCCTGGTCTCGGAGTTGCCCACCGGGACCCTCACCAGTTCGGACTTGACCTGTGCGGTCAGTGACACGCCCTGCTCCTTCGTTCTCCGGTCATTCATCGGCCCCCGCCGTCACCGTGGCGGCGAGCGCCCGGGCGAGCAGTGCGGGGTCGTGTACGGGTCTCATCGTCCCATCCGGTGCCGTCCTGGCGATGTCCGCCACCATGACCCGCGCGCCGAGGCCCGCCGCGGCGCGGTCGAGGTGCTCGCGCTCGGTCCCGCTGAGCGGCATCCGCGGGTCCACCAGGACGACGTCGACGTCGACCTCGGGCGCATGTTGGCGCAGGACGTGGAGGTGCTGTTCGGCGGAGAACCCGGCGGTCTCCCCGTGCTGCGGCGCCAGGTTGAGGACGAGCGCCCGGGTCGCGGCCGTGCGGGCCAGGGCGGACGCGATCTCGGGCACCAGCACGTTCGGGATGACGCTCGTGAACCACGATCCCGGCCCCAGGACGACCATGTCCGCGGCCTCGATGGCCTCGACGACGCCCTCCGCCACGGGCGGGTCGGCGGGGATGAGGCGTACCCGCCGCACGCTGCCGGGGGTGGTCGCCACCGCGACCTGGCCGATGATCGTGCGCACGACCCGGGGGTCGGCTTCCAGGCCGACGACCTCCGCGGCGATGTCGAGGGCGACCGGAGACATGGGGAGCACGCGCCCGGTCACCCCGAGCATCGACCCGACGGCGTCGAGCGCCTTGACGGGATCGCCGAGGAGTTCCCAGAACCCCGCGTAGACGAGGTTTCCCACGGCGTGGCCCGCCAGAGCACCGGTTCCGCCGTAGCGGTGCTGGAACAGGCTGGTCAGCTGCTCGTGCTCGTCGTCGTCGGCGGCGAGTGCGCACAGTGCCATCCGGAGGTCTCCGGGGGGCAGGATGTCGAGTTCGCGCCGGAGACGCCCGGAGGAACCGCCGTCGTCGGCGACGGTCACCACCGCGGTCACGTGGTCGGCCACCATCCGTCCGGCGCGCAGGGTCGCCGACAACCCGTGTCCTCCGCCGAGCGCGACGAGTGATCCCATCCGGTCGGATCCGTCGACCGTGGCCTGGTCGGTCATGCGATCACTCTCGTCCGAGGTCACGGTGCCGGACGTGGACGTCGACGGAGTCGAGGCCGGCGAGCCGCCCGGCCAGTGACTCGGAGATCGCCACGCTCCGGTGTTTACCGCCGGTGCACCCGACCGCGATGGTCATGTACCGCTTGCCCTCCCGCCGGTACCCGGTCATCGCGAGACCGATCATCGTCACCGCGGCGCGGAGATACTCCTCGATGGACTCGTCCGCCAGCACGTAGTCCTGGACGGGCTTCTCGCGGCCGGTGTGCGCCTGCAGCTCCGGGATCCAGTGCGGGTTGGGCAGGAACCGCATGTCGAGCAGCATGTCCACATCCACCGGTACCCCGTACTTGAAGCCGAAGGACTCGACGGTGAGGTGGAAGTCGAACCCCAGGTCACCGAACGGCTTCTCGAGCCGGTGCCGCAGGTCGTGGACGCTCAGCGCGGTGGTGTCGACCACGACGTCGGCGCGGCCGCGGATCCCCTCCAGCACCTTGCGTTCCCGCTGGATACCGTCGATCAGGCCGTCACCCGACTGAAGGGGGTGGGACCGCCTGACGTTGTTGAAGCGTTTGACCAGGGCTTCGTCGGAGGCGTCCAGGAACAGGATCCTCGCCTGCGGGCGTCCGTCGAAGCGCCCCAGCAGTTCGCCGATGTGCTCGTCGAACCCCAGGCTGCGGACGTCCGCCACGATCGCGAACCTCCGGGGTTCCTCCTCCGTCTCGCCGAGCCGATCCACCAGTTCTCCGATGAACTTCAGCGGGAGGTTGTCCACGACGTACCAGCCGAACTCCTCGAGCACCTTCGACGCCGTGCCCTTGCCCGCACCGGACATCCCGCAGATGAGCAGGAGCTCGCGGCTCTCATCGTTCATGTCCATGGTTCACCTCGAGTCGCTCGTTCCGCCATCGCCGACCGCACGGTCCGAGTCTCCCACGCCGGCGCCGGACCCGTCCGGACCCGGTGTGTCGGCGGCCGCCGCGTCCGCCGTCGCGTCCGCCG
>NZ_JAALED010000347.1:0-1610 GCF_014145155.1 Dietzia sp. B19
CGACCGCATCGGCCGAGTGGAAATGTGCGGAACGCTCTTTTCGATGACGCCGCGCGAGGCCGGGGACGCCGGGCGAGACGGCGAGGCCGGGGAGGCCGGGCGAGGTCAGGCCAGGCGGGTCAGGCGATGTCGGGGGTGGTCATCAGGCGCTCGACGTCGTCGACCAGGTCGCGCCACTCGCCCGCCTCGTCGTCGAACGGCGCGCTGGGCTCGAGCAGCCTGGCGTCGTCCGGGTTGAGGACGTAGTGGAGGAACCGGCGCAACGAGGTTCCTCGGCCGGTGACCGCGGCCTCGAGGTCGGAGTCGCCCACGTAGTTCGCGAGGTCGGTGACCAGTTCCACGGCGAGCGCGAGCTGCCCGGAGTCGACCATCCCGGGGCCGACCTCGATGTCGCGGTCGAGGCCGGCCAGGACGTAGGTGTTGTCCTCGGTCACGTGGACGTCCAGGCTGCCGTCGATCGCCGCGATCTTGACGCGCTCGTAGGTCGCCACGTGGCTGAGCGTCTCGTCGTCGTGGTCGGCCAGGTACCGGGACAGGCCGCGGGCGCTGGTGAACACGTACGCCTGGTCCCCGTCGCCGAGGAACACCGGCCGATCGCCGAGATAGCAGCGCAGGCTCAGGTACTCCTGATCGGCGAAGATGATCTTCACGGGGTCGATCCCGACCGTCTCCCACAGCGAACCCTCCGGGTACCCGGTGGGGGCGGCCTCGGGCTCGGGCGCGGGCGCGGGGAGCGCGGCCTCAGCGGCCTCCAGGTCCGCTCGGGCGCGATCGACCTCGGCGCGCGGGACCTCGGGGGTGGTCATGACGTCCTGGATCGCGTCGAGCACGTCGTCCCAGCCCTTGGCGACGGTCTTCCGGATGGACTTCCACAGCTTCAACCCGTCCCGCCCGTAGAACTCGTCCATCCCGCGGGTGACGGCGGCGAGGATCGGGTTGCCGTTGAAGAACTTGGTGACGGTGTCCAACTCGCACACCTCGCCGATCGAGCGGGCGATGGTGAAGGACTGGTCGATCTCGTCGACCGAGGACTCCGTGGGGTTCTCGCCGAGGAGTTCGAGGACGCCGACGAGGTCGTAGCAGTTCTCGTCCGCGGCGCGGAACGCCAGCACGTCGGAGGTCGCGAACTCGTCCCAGGACGGGTGGTCCTGCAGATCATGTTGCGCGCCGCTCCGGACCAGGGCCAGGAGTTCGGCGGTCGAATCGAACGCGTAGAGGTCCTCGTCGAGGCCGAGGAACGCCTCCCAGTCGTCGTTGTCCTCCCGCCAACTGGGCGCCCAGAGGGTCGTGACGTCTCCCTCAGGGAGACCGAGCTCGATCGGGACTATGTCCTTGGCCATGCCGGTCAGCATATCCACGGCCCGTCAGCCGGTGCCACGGCCCGCCGACAGGGCACCGGCTGAGTCGTCCCCGGCGGCCTCGGCGGCCTGCGCGCGGCCGCTCACCGCGAGTGCGACCGACCCCGAGACCAGCTCGGCGCGTCGGGCGTTGGCCTGCCTGACGGCACTGGAGGTGGCCTCGAGGATGGCGGACGCCACCGTCTCGCAGCCGTGGGCGCGCAACCCGGCCGACAGTACGAGGTCGATCACCGCGCCACCGGAGTCGGCGGA
>NZ_JAALED010000035.1:0-5492 GCF_014145155.1 Dietzia sp. B19
CGCGGTGACGAGACGAGCGGCGGCGGATCCGCCGGCGTACCCCGAGTCAGTCCGCCCGGCCCGTCGGCTCGCCCCTCCCCGCCGCGACGCACGCCGCGCAGACGCCGAACAACTCGACGGTGTGGGTCACCTCGGTGAAGCCGTGGGCCCCGCCGGCACGGTGTGCCCACGTCTCGACCCCCGGCTCCTCGACCTCCACCGTGAACCCGCACACCCGACACACCAGGTGATGATGGTGCGAATCGGAGCACTTCCGGAAGATCAACTCCCCGGAGTCGGTGCGCAGCACGTCCACCGCACCCGCGTCGGACATCGACTGCAGGGTCCGGTAGACGGTGGTCAGCCCGATCGCGTCCCCGCGCTCGCGGAGTTCGGCGTGGAGGTCCTGGGCCGAACGGAACCCCTTGGACTCGTCGAGCAGCGCGGAGATGGCACTGCGTTGACGGGTCGAACGCACGCCGATCGACTTGTCCGGTGTGTCCACGTCCTACTCCTCCCCGGCGTGCCCGACGGCCGCCTCGACGATGTGCAACAGATGGTCGTCGAGCAACTCGTAGCGGATCTCGCGTCCCCGGCGGTGGGCGGAGACGACGTTGGACGACTTGAGCACCCGCAGATGCTGGCTCACCAGCGGCTGCGCGACCTCCAGGGCGTCCACCAGCTCGTGGACGCAGCGCGGCCCCTCGCGGAGCTGCAGCACTATCGCGATCCGCAGCGGAGCCGAGAGCGCACGGAGCAACTCGCCGGCGGCCGAGACCACGTGCTGCGGTGGCAGCGGCACGGGGGCGGCGTGGGAGCCGGGATCGTGGATCTCCGCGGCAGACCCGGCGTCGGCCGGGGACTCGGGTCCGGATGCCATTAGTTGCAACCTTCCGGGCGCGGTGGGGACCTGCGCCGTGTCGGGTGGGGGACCCCAGTATCCCAGACCGCCGGGGTGGACCGGATACCCTGGTGAGAAGTGCCGCGGGCGCCGGCCCGCGCCGAGGCCGTCCACCCCGACACCTCCGCCAACCGACTCACCAAAGGGAGAACCCCCGACGTGGCATCCTCAGCGTCCGTCATCGACACAGTCGTCAACCTCTGCAAGCGCCGGGGACTGGTGTACCAGTGTGGCGAGATCTACGGCGGAACCCGTTCGGCGTGGGACTACGGTCCGCTCGGCGTGGAGCTCAAGGACAACATCAAGAAGCAGTGGTGGCGGAACTTCGTCACCGGCCGCGAGGACGTCGTGGGCCTAGATTCCTCGATCATCCTGCCCCGCAAGGTGTGGGAGGCCTCCGGCCACGTCGACACCTTCACCGACCCGCTGGTGGAGTCCCTCCACACGCACAAGCGCTACCGCGCCGACCACCTCATCGAGGCCTACGTCGCCAAGCACGGGCGCGAGCCGGCCAACGGACTGGCGGACATCAACGACCCCGTCACGGGCCAGCCCGGCTCGTGGACCGAGCCGCAGTTGTTCTCCGGCCTGATGAAGACCTACCTCGGCCCGGTCGACGACAAGGAGGGCCTGCACTACCTCCGGCCCGAGACCGCCCAGGGCATCTTCGTCAACTACAAGAACGTCATGACCACCGCCCGGCGTAAGCCGCCGTTCGGGATCGGCCAGATCGGCAAGGCGTTCCGCAACGAGATCACCCCCGGCAACTTCATCTTCCGGACCCGTGAGTTCGAGCAGATGGAGATCGAGTTCTTCACCAAGCCCGACGAGGCCGACGAGTGGTTCAAGCGGTGGGTCGAGGACTGCTGGGACTGGTTCGTGGACCTGGGGATCGACCCGGAGAACATGCGCCGCTTCGACGTCCCGGACGACGAGCGTGCCCACTACTCGGCCGGCACGATCGACTTCGAGTACAAGTTCGGTTTCTCCGGCAACCCCTGGGGCGAGCTGATGGGCGTGGCCAACCGCACGGATTACGACCTCACCCAGCACCAGACCCACTCCGGCGAGGACCTGCAGTACCGCGACCAGGCCTCGGGCGAGAAGTACGTGCCCTATGTCATCGAGCCGAGCTTCGGCCTGACGCGGTCGCTCATGGCGTTCCTCATCGACGCCTACACCGAGGACGAGGCCCCCAACTCCAAGGGCGGCGTCGACACCCGGACCGTGCTCAAGCTCGACCGGCGTCTCTCGCCGTTCAAGGCAGCCGTGCTGCCGCTCTCGCGGAACGCCGACCTCTCGCCCAAGGCACGGGACCTGGCCGCGCAGCTGCGCAAGAGCTGGAACGTGGACTTCGACGACGCGCAGGCCATCGGCCGCCGCTACCGCCGCCATGACGAGATCGGCACCCCGTTCTGCATCACCGTGGACTTCGACACCCTCGAGGACCAGGCCGTGACCATCCGTGAGCGGGACACCATGCAGCAGGAGCGGGTGGCCATCGACCAGGTCGAGGGGTACCTCGCGCAGCGGCTCATCGGCTGCTGACCCGGCGCTGGCACACTGGTCGGGTGAACAGATCCCGGTCCCCGCTGCGGGCGGTGTCCAGGGCCATCGGATGGCTCCTGGTCATCGCGCTGTTGCTGTGTCTCGCCGTCCCCGGTTTCATCGCGTTCCGTGTGTGGCACGTCGCGCGGGTGGACGACCGCACGCCGGCGGACGCGATCGTCGTCCTGGGCGCGGCCCAGTACGACGGCGTCCCGACCCCGGTGTTCCAGTCCCGACTCGACCACGCCGCCACCCTCTACGAGGAGGGCGTCGCCCCCCAGATCATCACGGTCGGTGGGAACCAGCCGGGTGACCGGTTCACCGAGGCCGGTGCGGGTCGCGCCTATCTGGCCACGCTGGGGGTGCCGCCCACCGCGATCCTGGCGGTCGAGACCGGGTCCAACACCGTCGGCAGTCTGGACGCCGTGGCCCTGACCGTGCGTGACCAGGGCGGTGGTTCCGTGGTGCTGGTCAGCGACCCCACGCACTCATATCGGGCGCGGATGATGGCCCGGGACGCCGGACTGGACGCGTGGACGTCGCCGACCCGACAGGGTCCCGCAGTCTGGACCCGGGAGAACCAGGTCCTGAGCATCATCCGCGAGACCGGAGCGGTGCTCTGGTACCAGTACCACCGGATCGCCGGGACGGACGTGGACTTCCCCGGCTGATCGGTGGACACGACGTTCACGACCGGACAGGGACGACGACGGGGCACACTCGCCCGACAGGAGACGCGCATGACGGGTTACGCGTACGACGCCGCAGACGCCGAGCGCCGGGTGGGTGAGGGGCCCGCCCGGGCGCGGGGGACGGCCAGTGAGCGCAGCCCGTTCGAGAGGGATCGCGCGCGGGTCCTGCACTCGGCGGCTCTGCGACGGCTCGCCGACAAGACGCAGGTGGTCGGGCCCGGGGACGGTGACACGCCGCGGACCCGCCTCACCCATTCCCTCGAGGTCGCGCAGATCTCCCGCAGCATCGCCGCCGGCCTCGGCTGCGACCCCGACCTCGCCGACCTGGCTGGGTTGAGCCACGACATCGGACACCCGCCCTACGGGCACAACGGTGAGCGCGCCCTCGACGAGGTCGCGAGAGGGTTCGGGGGATACGAGGGCAACGCCCAGACGATCAGGATCCTCACGCGGCTGGAACCCAAGGTCGTCGACGCCGACGGGCGCGGGGTCGGACTGGACCTCACCCGCGCCGCGTTGGACGCGGCCACCAAGTACCCGTGGCTGCCGCGGGAGGGCACCAGGAAGTTCGGCGCCTATCCCGACGACGCGGACACCCTCGCCTGGATCCGCGTGGGGGCACCCGGGGACACCCGGTGCCTGGAGGCGCAGATCATGGACTTCTCCGATGACGTGGCCTATTCGGTCCACGACGTGGAGGACGCGATCGTGGCGGGCAGGCTGGACCTGCGGTCGTTGACCGACCCGTCGGAGGTCGCGGCGCTGGCCGAGCTGGGCGCACGCGAGTTCCGGGGGCCCGACGCCGACCAGCTGCGCGAGGCGGCCGGGCGGCTCGGCGCGCTCGACGCGGTCCGCGCCGTCCAGCCGTTCGAGGAGTCCTTCGCGGGAGCGGTCGCCCTCAAGGCGCTGACCAGCGAGCTGGTCGGGCGGTTCGTCATGCCCGCCATCCACACCACCCGCGAGGTGCACGGTGAGATGCCGCACGGGCGGTACAGCGCCGACCTCGAGGTGCCGCTGCACGTGGAGGCCGAGGTGGTGATGCTCAAGACCATGGCCGTGCGGTACGTGATGAGCGACCCGGGGCACCGGGCCCGGCAGGATCGTCAACGCGACCGTATCCACCGGGTGGCCGAGTACCTGGCGCACTCGGCGCCGGCCGGACTCGACGCGGTACTGCGCCCGCTGTGGGACGCGGCCCCGGACGACGCGGCCCGGATGCGCGTGATCGTGGACCAGGTGGCCCTCTACACCGAGAGCCGCCTCGAGCGGATCGACCGGGCGAGCGCCGGCATCCAGGCGGCCTGGGGCTGAGCAGTAAGCCGGCTCAACCCACGGCCCGGGTGAGGTCGCCGACCAGGTCCTCGATGCCGAGCGCGCCGATGGACCCACCGGGGGAGAACCCGGTCCGCACCACCACGAGATCGGCCGACGGGACCACCACGATGTACTGCCCGTCGTGCCCCGAGGCCCAGTAGGCGTCCGCGGGAATCCCGGGAAGACGCAGCGGGGTGCCGTCACCGGCGTCGTTGGTCCACCACTGCGCGCCGTAGGGCTCGGGCTCACCGCCGGCCGGGACGACGCTCGTCGCGTAGTCCATCCATCCGGCGGGGAGCAGGCGGCGACCGTCCACCTCGCCGTCATCCAGCGTGAACTGCCCGAACCGCGCCCAGTCCCGCGGCGTGGCCCACAAATACGAGCTGCACACCGACCGGCCGGAGGCGTCGGCCTCGAGTACCGCGCTGGTCATCCCGAGCGGGTCGAACAGCAGCCGATCGGCCATCTCGGGCCCGAGGCCGGTGCGCTCGTGCAGCAGGTCGCACACGATGTTGGTGGTGCCCGACGAGTACTGACGGACGGTCCCGGGCTCGTGGGCGAGCGGTTGGGCGGCGGCGAACGCGGCCATGTCCGGCTCGGCGAACAGCATCTGCGTGATGGGGGTGCCGAGGTCGTAGTCCTCGTCCCACTCCAGCCCGGAGGTCATGCGCAGCAGGTCGTCGAGGGAGATCTGCGCCCGCTCGTCGGTCCACTCGGGGCGCAGGTTCGTGTCCGCCGGGTCGAGGTCGGCCTCCGGGAACTCCTGCTGCGCGCGCCCGACCAGGGTGGCCGCCACGCTCTTGGCCATGGACCACCCGAGCTGCCGGGTGTCCGGACCGAAGCCGTCGGCGTACCACTCGTCGAGGATCTCACCGCGGTGGACCGCGACGAGGCCGCGCGTGCCCTCCTGGCCGGCGGCCCGGTCGAGTGCCGCACCGACCTCGGCCGGTACGTCGGTGGCCTGCGGCAGGCCGATGCCCTCGGGGCGGTCCTCCTGGGACCCGACGAGGGAGGTGTGCTCGGAGCCCGCCGCGCGGCCCTCGCCCACCGCGCACCCG